>CAZIEQ010000139.1:0-6641 GCA_964538725.1 uncultured Acidimicrobiia bacterium
CGACGTTGGACGCCTCAACAGGACCGCCGAGGCGAGAGTCGGGCTGGACGGGGCGGCTGCCATCGGCTTCGAAGCACGCTGGCGGCAGGTGGAGACGGCCGTTGCCCGCAGCAGGAGTGAAACGGAAGACCTTCTCTGCCAGCTCGAAGATTTCGTCGGCGCGGTAGCCGTTGAAACCGGCGGACCGTTTGCCGAGCGGCTGCGGATCCGCTTCGCCTCATCTGTCCTCGAGCGTGAACTGGCCGCCGCCAACGACGGCCAGACCGCCGCCCACCTGGAGGCGGCGGTTGGCGACCCGCTGCGCCGATTGTTGTGGGAACGGGGACGCCTTGCTGCCACTATTGCGTTGCTTGCCGTGGATGTGGCCCAAGCCGAGGCACGGTGGCGCCGCGAGGGGAGGGCGGAGAGTGATTGATCCTATGTTGTTTGCTCAGGCGGACCTGGCGGAGGGATGCGGCACCGACCCGGGGCTCGTGTGCCGGGTGGTGTTCGACTGGACCGACAACGCCACCCTGGCCAAGACGATCGAGGTAATCGTCGCCAAGCCGGTGAAAGTAATCGTGATCCTGGTCGTCGCCTGGTTTCTCAACCGGCTGTTGCGCAGGGGAATCAACCATCTGGTGAGCCGACTCGTCGAGGCTCGCGACACCAGAGCCGAGGAGCGGGAATCCGTCGAGGTGCGCGACGGGCGTTTCGAAGCCATCGCAGGGCGCATCGAGGAGAAGCTGGCTCATCTTCGCCTGCAGCGGCAACGAGGCCGGCAGCGAGCAGAAGCCCTCGGTGCAGTCTTGAAGAGTGCCGGCTCGTTGGTCGTCTACACGGTGGCCATCATCATGGCCCTGGCCGAGTTCGAAGTGAATCTCGGTCCGCTGATAGCCGGTGCGGGCATCATCGGGATCGCCCTCGGCTTCGGTGCCCAGTCGCTGGTGCAGGATTTCCTCGCCGGGGTGTTCATGCTGGTCGAGGATCAATTCGGGGTGGGTGACATTATCGACGTGGGCGAAGCCGCCGGGATCGTCGAAGGCGTCACTTTACGGACCACCAAGATCCGCGACGTGCACGGAACCGTGTGGTGGGTCCCCAACGGACAGATTCGCCGTATCGGCAACAAGTCGCAGCAGTGGGCGCGCGCGGTGATGGACATCGAAGTGGCATACGACACCGATC
Source organism: uncultured Acidimicrobiia bacterium (assembly GCA_964538725.1). GTDB lineage: Bacteria > Actinomycetota > Acidimicrobiia > Spongiisociales > JAOTWH01 > CAZIEQ01. Next base: position 1,168 of record CAZIEQ010000139.1, read on the forward strand.
TCGGTCACGCCATGAACGTCATCAAGGAGACCGCCGACGGGGTGTGGCAAGATCAGCTGCCGCACGCAACAGTCCTCGAAGACCCCGCCATTCTTGGAGTGCAGCGCTTCGGCGACAACGCGATAGTCATCCGAGTTGTGCTCAAGGTCGAGCCGGGAGAGCAGTTTGCCACCGGGAGGGAGATGCGGGGGCGTCTCAAAGAGGCGTTCGACAGGGAAGGAATCGAAATCCCCTTCCCGCAGCGCACCGTTTGGGTGAAGACCGCCGAGACCGGTCCTGCCAAGCCGGCGGGAGGCAGCGGGTTCATCATGCCCGTCCAGTCGACGCCAGAAGAGCTGGAAGAATGATCAGGAGATGATCGTTACCGCTGCCCGGCGGGGTGAGATGACGATCTCGGGTTGAGCAGTCAACAGCTCCCCGTCGGCTTGGAGGGGGGCCGCCTCGTCGGAGAGAACCTCAACGCGCTGCACCTCCTCCCATACCTTGACACCGGAGACCTTGGCCAGGTCGCGGCCGGTGGCGGCGCGGCCGAGAATCCGGACAGCGCGTGCAGGTGTGACCTGTTCGATCGCGGCCACGGCCAGGCCGGCACCGGGGCGGGCGATGCGCAGCGGAAGCCCGCCGAGATAGGTATACGGGTCGAGCACCTGGACCATTGCGGCGGCGGCGCGGACGGTGTCCGTTCCCACCGTGACCTGGAGCCCGGGCGACCGTCGGCGGTAGCGGGACCACAGCACTGCCAGTCCCGACCGGGCGTAATGCAGCGATCCAATCCCTATCTTGCGGGTGGGCTCACGTTCGGCGGCTTCGACCACGTCGGCGTCGAAACCGACACCGACGGCAAACATCCCGTGGACTTGGGTGCCGTTCGACCTGATGAGGGCCGTCGTTACCCGTCGAGCAGTTCCGGAGGTGATGCGCTCCAAAGCGGCGGGCAGCCGCCGTGGTATGCCGAGTATGCGAGCCAGCACATTGGTTGTGCCGACGGGCACGATCGCCAGCGCCGTGTCACTTCCCGCGACTCCGTTGGCGACCCGGTGGACGACTCCGTCACCACCTATCGCGACTACGGCATCCCAACCTTCCGCTGCTGCCTGGGCGGCCACCTGCTGGGCGCCGTTGGCACTGGAAGGCCATGCCGGCTCGACGTCGAAGCGGTCACCCAGGTAGGCCATCGCCTGGCGATACACAGTTCCTGTGAACCCTGAAGCGGCAGGGTTGGCGACGATGAGGAGCCGGGGCATCGGGGAAAGGCTATCGGGCGGGCGGTACTCTCGACACCGGTGTATACGGATCGTGTCCACGGTGGCCGCCGTCTCGCGGAGGTTCTGGCCGGCGAGACTGTAGATGCCGTCCTCGGGGTGCCCCGGGGAGGGGTGATAGTCGCCGCCGAGGTTTCACGGGCTTGCGAGGCCGTGCTCGACGTGGCGGTGGGGCGCAAGATCGCCGCTCCCCACAGCCCCGAGCTCGCCATCGGGGCAGCCGCTGCGGGCGGCGTCAGGTTCATCGACGAAGAGCGTTGCCGCCTGCTGGCGATACCGCTGGAGTGGATCGAGGCAGAGACGGCGCGGGCAGCCGCCGAGGTGACACGGCGAGAACAGGCGTATCGGGGCGGTAGGCAGGCGGCAGATCTCGCCGGTCGTTCTGTGGCGGTGGTGGACGACGGAGCCGCCACCGGGGCCACCCTCGTCGCGGTGCTGCGCAGCGTGCGTATCCAGCGTCCGGATAGGTTGTTGTGCGCAGTTCCGGTGGCGTCACGCGATGCGATGCACCTTCTGGAGCCTGAAGCCGACCGTGTCGTCAGCCCCTGCGTACCTCGTCGCTTCTACGCGGTCGGCCAGTGGTATGAGGACTTTCGCCAGACCACCGATGACGAAGTGCTGGCGTCCCTCGGCGCGGGCGAGTAGACGGTTCATCTGCTCGCCGGCAAGCGATGGTGTGTCCGCAGCCCCTCGACGCCCTGCAGGATCACCAGCGCGGCGGCGATGAACCCGATCAGCACGCCCATGGCCACCGCGCGGGGAAGGCCGAACACGGTCACCGTGAGGCCCCAAACCAGCGGCCCCAGCACAGTGGCGAATCGTCCCACCGTGGCATACAGGCCGTAGAGCTCCCCGAGCCGGGCCGGGGGTGCCAGACGCACCATATAGACGCGGTCCGAAGCCCACGTAGCGCCCAGCGCCATGCCACCCACCGTGCCCAGTACCCATGCCAGCCACGTGGCTCCCGTGATTGCGGCGACGATGCCGGCGGCTATCGCCGCCATCCATGTCCACAATGTGGCATGCAACAGGCGGCGGGGGCCGAATCGGTCGACGAGTCTGCCGACGATCACCGCTCCGGCGACCGCCCCGAAGATGGCGACCCCCAGCAGGTTCTGCACTTCGGCGTCGCTGAATCCGAGATCTTCGAGCACGAAAATGGTGAGGAAGCCACCGATCAGAGTGTTGATCGCGTCGCTGTAGAAGAAGCGAGCGACGAGGAAGCGGCGCACCCCAGGGTCGTTTCCGGCGCGGCGCCACGACTCGATCAGTCCGCCGACGGCTCTGCGCAGCCGTGGGGGAGCTCCCCGACGGGGGGCACGGGGCCTCTCCTGGACGAAGAGAAACGTCGGGACGGCGAAGAGGAGAAACAACACCGCGATAGTGCGGAAAACCGCCGGATAGCCGGAGCTGTCGAGCAACAGCTTGCCTACGCCCACAGCGATGAACGATCCGACATAGCCGACGGCGACACCGGCGCCGGAGATCCGTCCCCGGTTTTCGGGTGTGGAAACGTCGGGCAGCAGAGCGTCGTAGATCACCGTGCCGAGGTTGAATCCGATCAGCGCAATGGCAAACAGGACCAGGTTGAGCACCACCGCTCCCGCCCCGAGGAATGCGGTTGCCGCCACGGCGAGGAGAGTCGTCGGCACCAGGTAGGGAACCCGGCGCCCCTGGTGGTCGCTGCGGGCTCCGATCCAGGGGCCGAGCACGATCACCACGATCATCGCGCCGTCTATGGCGGCTGCGAGTGCGATGTCGGGAACGTCGCGATCGCTGAGCCAGGAGGCAAAGTAGAGGCTCCCCACGCCCAGGGCGAAGATCGTATTCGCCAGGTCGTAGACCGCCCACGCGGCCACCGAGCGGCGGCGTGGCATCCACATTTCGGCGGGAGATGTCAGGCGAACTCCAGCTCGGTGGTGATCGAAATGCAGTCCCTGATCGACCTGGCCACAGGGCAGTAATCTGCGTGCAGGTCGTGGGCTCGTTCGGCTGCCTCCCTCCTGTCCTCAGGAACGTCGCGCAGCGAGTATGCGACGTGTATCGATTCGATGATCAACACCTTGCGGTCCTTGCCGACATGGCCGGTTGCCTCAGATGTCAGTTTTCCGTCTGCTGCGTCTATACCGCGCGCCTCCAGCGCGCCTCCAAAGGTGCCGGTCAGTCAGCCGGCGGCGGCGGCCACGACATAGTCGAGGGTCGTGGCGTTGGGCGGGTACTGGTCAGGGTCCACCCCGTAGTGGTCGGCGACCTCGGAGTGGACACCGAAGATGACCGGTTCTTCCCGGGCCGGCAGCCAGGCGCGCCGCACCGGGCCACGAAGCCTCTCGATCCGGATGTGCGGCTCGTAGACGGCTGGGGACACACATGCTCCTCTCGTCTCCCCGATCGTAGGTGCTGCAGCGGTGGGGCGACGGCGCGATACTCCACTGAACAGGAGGTCGTGATGTTTGAGCCCTATCGAAACGAGCCGTACACGGACTTCACCGCCCCGGCTGCAAAAGTGGCCTACGAGCTGGCACTTGCCGGCATCCGCGGGCAGTTGGGAGCCAGCTACGGGGCGGTGATCTTCGCTGAGGAACTCACCGGCGGCCAGGAGTTCCATTCGGTGAACCCGTGCCGTCCCGACGAGACCATCGGCACTGTGCATGCCGTGTCCGCCGAGCAGGTCGACGATGCGCTGGCAGCCGCATGGAGTGCCTTTCCTGCTTGGGCGGCTCTCGGTGCCGAAGGCAGGGCACGGGCGATGGTGAGGCTGGCCGCGGTGATGCGGCGCCGCAAATACGAGCTGGCCGCGTGGGAAACCTTGGAGGCCGCCAAGAATTGGGCGGAGGCGGAAGCCGACGTCGCTGAGGCGATCGACTTCGTCGAGTACTACGCCCGCCAGGCGGTCACCATCGCGCAACCACTTTCCCTATACGGGTACCCGGGGGAGCTCAACGATTCGTGGCTGCAGCCGATCGGTGCCGGGGTGGTGATCCCACCGTGGAACTTTCCGCTCGCCATCCTCGTCGGAATGGCCGTAGGTCCGGTTGCAGCCGGCAACACAGTGGTTGTCAAACCGGCGTCGACGACGCCCGTGATCGCAGCCCTGTTCATGCGCGACGTCGCCGAAGCCGGCATACCACCGGGCGTGATCAACCTGATCCCGGGTTCGGGTGCGGAGATCGGCGACGCCCTCGTCGACCACCCGCAGACAAGGTTCGTCAACTTCACCGGATCCAAAGAGGTGGGGCTGCGCATCGCACAACGTGCCGCGGTGGCCCAGCCCGGGCAGCGTTGGCTGAAGAGGGCCTACCTGGAGATGGGAGGAAAAGACGCCATGGTCGTCGACGAGACCGCGGATCTCGACGACGCAGCCGCCGACGTGGTGCGCAGCGCCTACGGTTTCCAAGGCCAGAAATGCTCGGCCTGTTCACGTCTCATCGTCCTCGACGAGGTGCACGACGCGCTCTTGGACAAGGTCGCCGATCGGGCAGCCGCCCTCACAGTGGGCCCGGCTGAGGCCAACAGCGCAGTGGCTGCGGTGATCTCCGCCGCGCAGAACAGCGCCATTCTCGAAGAGATAGAACGAGGCATTGCCGAGGCGGAGCTCATCACCGGGGGTGATACCGTCGATCTCGACGGCGGCTACTACATTCGCCCGACTCTGTTCGCGGATGTCGATCCGGGGGGGCGCCTCGCTCAGCACGAGATATTCGGACCGGTACTCTCTGTGATTCCGGCCGCCGACTTCGACACAGCAGTCGAGATCATCAACGGCACCGAATTCGGCCTGACGGGTGGGCTCTATTCGAACCGGCGGGACCGAATCGAGAGGGCCCGCCGCGAATTCCACGTCGGCAACCTGTACATCAACCGCAAGATCACCGGTGCTCTCGTCGGGGTGCAGCCGTTCGGCGGCTTCAACATGTCGGGGTCGAACGCCAAGGCGGGTGGACCCGACTATCTGCGACTGTTCTCGGAGATGAAGACGGTGGCGGAGCGGCTCTGAAACGCCACGGCGTCCTGGTGGGCTTGTTCACCCTCATCTGCGGAGCGTGCACCGGCGGCGGGCCCGCGGTGAGTGCCCCGAATCCGGGGGCCGTCACGGCAGCCACCGCGGTCACATCGACCTCCTTGTCACCGCCGCCGCCGGCATCGGCGGGCGTCCCCGGCGCCCCCTCGCCAACTCTCCATCACACCTCCGCAGGTTCGCGCAGCGCTCGGGAT
>CAZIEQ010000140.1:0-6582 GCA_964538725.1 uncultured Acidimicrobiia bacterium
CCCCCGACACGTGCAGGTTTCGCGACCTGGAGACGGGTGAGTTCCTCGACAAGGCCCTCTTCCGATTCGACCGCGGCGACCTCATCTCCGGCTACCGCAAGCTCCTCGGCCGGCTGGACCTCGTTCTGGCCGGCGGCACGGCGCGAGATGCAGATGTTTCGCGTTGAGCTGGATGTGCGTCCCCGTCCCGGCGTCATGGATCCCCAAGCCGAGGCTGTGCAGGAGAGCCTGGCCCGTCTCGGCCACCGCGGGGTCACTGTCGATGCCGTGGGCCGCATCCTGTCGATGTCCATCGAATGCAACAGCGAGGAGGAGGCCCGCCGGATAACCACCGACCTCTGCCAACGGCTCTTGGTAAACCCGAGCTTGGAGACGTTCTCGATGAGTGTCGGTGAAGGGTCGTGACAGCACCGTCCGCGGCCGTGGTCGTTTTCCCCGGCTCCAACGGACATCGTGATCTGCTCGAGGCGCTCGGCGCTGCAGGCTTCCAGGCTTGTCGACATCCATCAGACCGACCTCTTCCCCACGGGCTCTCCGTGGTCGCGCTTCCCGGCGGCTTCGCCTTCGGTGACTACTGGAGGGCCGGAATGCTGGCCAGCCAGGAATCGGCTGTGCGCAGCCTGACGTCCTTCACGGCATCCGGAGGTCTGGTCATCGGAATCTGCAACGGATTCCAGATCCTGGTGGAGGCTGGCTTGCTTCCCGGAGCTCTGACGTTCAACTCTCCGGCCGGTTTCCGCCATGGATGGGTGACCGTGCGCACAACCGTGGAATGCGAAAGCCCGTGGTTCTTCGGCATTCCGACAGGCTCTCGGCTTCACCTCCCTTTTGCCCACGGCGAGGGAAGCTATTTCCATCCCGAAGGATTCGCTGCGGTCCGTGCCCGGACTCCGCTCGTATACGAGGAGAACCCGAACGGGTCACTGGGTGACGTCGCTGCGCTTCTCGACGACACGGGCAGAGTCCTCGGCGTGATGCCGCACCCCGAGCGTGCGTCCGACCTCCACCTGGGAAGCAACGACGGGATGCGCCTCTTCGCCGCAGCACGCCGCTGGCTCGACGTGAGAAGAAGCAGTGCCCTCGTTCAAGTCTGATATCCGCCACACCGCAACGGGGCAGTCGGCTCCCGCCGCTGCACGGATCGGTGAGCGCCCGGGGAAGGCCCAGAATGCCGGTGACCTGGCAGCAGCCGCGGGCTTGAGCCGGGCCGAGTTGGACCACGTCATCACCAAGCTGGGCCGAGAACCGAACCGTGTCGAGCTGGCCGTGTTTGCCGGCATGTGGAGCGAGCACTGCTCTTACAAGTCGACCAGGACCCTGCTGAGTACGCTGCCTTCCGCCGGCCGCCGCGTGCTGGCAGGGCCGGGCTCCCACGCCGGCTGCGTGGACGTTGGAGAGGGCTGGGCAGTCGCTTTCAAAATCGAGAGTCACAACCACCCCAGCGCCGTCGAACCGTATCAGGGGGCAGCCACAGGCGTCGGCGGCATCCTGCGCGACATCGTCGCCCAGGGAGCGCGGCCTGCCGCCGTCATGGATGCCTTGTGCTTCGGAGACCCTCAATCGGCACGGACCCGATACCTCGCCGAGGGCATAGTGGCCGGGGTGGGCGGATACGGAAACGCCTATGGAGTCGCCAACGTGGGCGGTGTGACGGTGTTTGACAGGTGGTACGACGGCAACCCGTTGGTGAATGCGCTGGCTGCGGGAATGGTGCGCCACGATGCGATGCGTTCTGCGGCTGCCCGCACTCCCGGCAACCTCGTCCTCTACGTTGGTGCCACCACGGGTCGCGACGGCATCCTGGGTGCCGCCTTCGCATCGGAGCAGCTCGGCGATCCCGATGAACACCACAGCCGGCGTTCGCACGTCCAGGTTGCCGATCCGTTCATGGGCAGGAAACTCATGGAATCCTGCCTGTCGTTCGAGAAAGGCTTGATGGCGAACCAGGACCTGGGCGCTTGTGGCATTGCCTGCGCTGCCAGCGAGATGGCTGCAGCGGGTGGCACGGGAATCGACATCGACTTGACGGCGATTCCGCTGCGGGAGCGGAACATGGACCCCGACGAGATCCTGCTGTCTGAGTCCCAGGAGAGGTTCCTCTTCGTCATCGATGCCGCCCACCGTGAAGAGGCTTTGGGGCATTTCCGATCCTTCGGTGTCAACGCGGTCGTGTGCGGTGTCGTCACCGATACGGGATATTTGCGAGCCCGTCATGGAGACGACGTGGTCGTCGATCTGCCGGCGTCCCTCATCGCCGACGAAGCACCGCCTCCGTCGTGGGAAGCAGCCGTGAACCTGCCCGACCCCGAGCCGTATCCCGACCTTCCTCCCCCAGGTGACCTGAGCATCGTTCTGCTGCAGCTGCTCGCCGCCCCGGGTATCGCCGATAGTGCGCCGGTGTACAGACGGTATGACCAGACGGTCGGCAACCGCACCGTCCGCGGTCCCGGCCAAGGAGAAGCGGCCGTACTCAAGCTGCCCGGCTCGAAGGCAGGTTTCGCTCTCAGCCTCGAAGGGCGGGGGGATGGCTGTGCCGTAGACCCCTACCTCGGCACCCAGGCGATACTCGGGAAGACGGTACGCAACCTTGGTTGTGTCGGTGCCGAGATCGTCGCCATCACCGACGGCATCAACGCCGGATCGCCATCGGACCCTGTCGAGTATCTGCGCCTGATCGAAGTCATTCGCGGTTTGGGCGATGGCCTGCGACAGCTGCAGATACCGGTAACCGGCGGAAACTGCTCCCTCTACAACGAGTCACCCGCGGGTGCAATCCCACCCACCCCGATGATCGGCGCCATCGGGCTCATCGCTGATGTGGATCTGATCCCACGCCCCAGATTCGAGCCTGGTGAGGTCGTCTTCCTCGTCGGCGACCTGCATCAACAACCGACCCTGTCGACATACGGCCGGCTGCGCACTGGGTCCAGCAGCGGGCCTCCGCCCGCTGCGGACCTCGATGCCGACCGGTTGCTGGCCAGCTTTCTCATATCGCAGGTCGATCGCGGCCGGATCCGCACCGCCAAGGACGGCGGCACCGGCGGCCTGGCCGCTGCCCTCGCCAAGCTGTGCATTCGGAGCGGTATAGGAGCCGGCGTAAGTCTCACCGAGCCGTGGCTGCGCGCGGATTGGCTCTTGTTCGGCGAGTATTCGGGCACGGCATGGATCACTACTGCGCTCGGTGACGCGGACACAGTCGAGGCTTCCGCCGGGAACCTGGGCATTCCCATACGCCGGGTCGGGACCACCGGCGGTGACAGGCTGCGCATCGGCGATGCCGTCGACGTCTCCATGACGGACCTGACTGCGGCCTTCCGTACGGGGGAAGCGGCGTGACGGCACTCCCCCTCGACAAGCTCAGTGAGGCCTGTGGCGTCGTCGCCGTATACAGTGAGAGCGGTGCCGTCCCGCTGGTACACAGGGCACTCTTCGAGCTTCAACACCGTGGCCAGGAGGCTGCCGGCATCGTATCCACCGGGCCCGCCGACGCGATCCACTCCGAAAGATCGAGGGGCCTGGTTGCCGACGGCCTTCCGATCGACCGCATAGGGGACATGCCGGGGACTCACGCGGTGGGACACTGCCGATACTCGACCGTCGGTGTCGACGCCAGCATCCAACCTTTCGTCGCCACAACGCCTTACGGCCGAGTGGCCATCGCCCACAACGGGAACATCAAGAATGCGGATGCGCTCCGAGCCGAACTGGAGGCAGACGGCGCCTTGGTGGCGACTTCGATGGACACCGAGCTCCTGGTTCATCTGATCGCACGTTCCCACGCTGCGAGCTTCCCTGCTGCACTCCAGAAGATGGCGGAGGCGGCCGTCGGTGCGTATTCCCTGACGATGCTGGGAGCCGGTCGCCTCTATGGCCTGCGCGACCCCAACGGACTTCGTCCCCTCGTGCTCGGCCAACTCAAGGACGGATGGATCATCGCATCCGAGACCTGCGCCATCGACGCGGTCCACGGCTCATACATGCGGGAGGTCGAACCCGGCGAGCTGGTCACCATCGGCCCGGAAGGGGTGACCTGCACCGGCCTTCTGCCCCCGCAGAGTGTGTCTCCGTGCGTCTTCGAGCTGGTCTACTTCTCCCGGCCTGATTCCACAGTTTTCGGACAGTCGGTCCATGCAACTCGAATGAGAACGGGTGTTGAGCTCGCCGACGCCGATCGGCAGCTGGCGAGTCGCCCCGATGTCGTCGTCCCGGTGCCCGACAGTGGTGTGCCGGCGGCAGTCGGCTATTCCCAGTCCAGCGGCATACCGTTCGAGAAGGCGATCTTGCGCAGCCACTACGTGGGCCGCACCTTCATCCTCCCCGACCAGGATTCCCGGGCTTCCAGCATCGAGTTGAAGCTGTCGGTGGTCGCCGAAGCAGTCCAGGGCAGGCGGGTCCTGCTGGTTGACGACTCAATCGTGCGAGGCAACACATCTCGCCAGATCGTGAAGATGGTCCGCGACGCGGGAGCCGCCGAGGTGTGGATGCGAGTGGCGAGCCCTCCGCTGGCATGGCCCTGTTTTCTCGGCATCGACACCCCCGACCGTGACGAGTTGGTGATCAACAGGGCAGGCTCTGTGGATCGTGTAGCCGACCTGCTCGCCGTCGATGATCTTCGCTACTTGTCGATCGATGGCCTTCGACGGGCCACGAGGAATCAGCCGTTCTGTATGGCCTGTATGACGGGCGAGTATCCCGTGTGAGCGGCCTCACCTACCGGGAGGCCGGGGTGGATGTTGGCACCGCCGCCGAGTTCGTATCTCGAATCCGGCCCTTGGCCGGCTCGACACATACCGGCGACGTCCTCACTCCGCCCTCCGGGTTCGCCGGTCTGATACGTCTCCCTGCCGGCACCGGCACCGAAACGCCTCTGCTCGCCGCCACCTGTGATGGGGTGGGGACCAAGCTCCTGGTGGCTCGCGCCATGGGAGAGTACGAAGGTCTGGGCAGAGACCTGGTGGCCATGAGTGTCAACGATCTCGCCGCCGCCGGGTCCCGGCCACTGCTGTTCCTCGACTACCTCGCCACCGCCAGATTGGACTTGGCGCAATTGGAGTCAATAGTCCGCGGCGTCGCAGCCGCCTGCCGCGATGTGGGCTGTGTGCTGTTGGGAGGGGAAACCGCCGAGATGCCTGACGTCTACACAGCCGGCGGGCTCGACCTTGCCGGCTTTGCCGTAGGCATCGTGGAGGGGAATGTCCTCCCGGACCCCTCCACCATGAGATCAGGTGACATCGTCGTCGCATTGCCCTCATCGGGTTTGCATGCCAACGGGTTTTCTCTGACACGCCGTATCCTGGCGGACAGGAGCGATCTTGATCTCGAAGCCTTCCTGCCCGAGCTGGGTCGAACACTCGGCGCGGAGCTGCTGCGGCCGACCGCGCTCTACGTCGAACCTGCCCTCGGACTCATGGGCGACGTATCCGTCAGGGCTGCCGCTCACGTCACCGGCGGAGGCCTGCTGGGTCGGGCAGGCGCCATGCTGCCCGGCGGGTTGTCCATGGTGATCGCGCCCGACACCTATCCCCGCCCCCCGATCATCGAACTGATTCGAACGCTGGGAGATCTGTCGTGGGAGGAGACGGCCGCCACTTTCAACATGGGCCTGGGTTTTCTGGTCGTGGTAGCTCCCCAAGACGCACCCACAGCGGAGGAACGGGGATGGTTGCGCGTTGGTGAGCTCGTTGCAGGCGACGGGAAGGTCGATCTTGGCTATGCCACCGGTTAGGCATCGTTTCGCCATCCTGGCGTCCGGTCGGGGAACCAACGCCGCCCGGCTGATGGACACATTTGCCGCCGGGGACCTGCCCGCCGAGCTTGCTCTCGTGCTGAGCGATCGGGCAGACGCGCCAGTACTGGCCACCGCGCGCCAACGCGGCTACACGACTGCGCTGGTGCCCGTCGACACATCGACCCGCCGGAGCCATGAAGCTGCGGTCATGGCCCGCCTGGAAGCCGAGAAGGTCGATCACCTCCTGCTGGCCGGATACATGCGGATCTTGTCCCCGTGGTTCCTCGACCGGTTCACAGGCGTCATTCTCAACATCCATCCGTCGCTACTCCCAGCGTTTCGGGGGCTGGATGCCCAGCAGAGGCAATGGGACGCCGGCGTCGATGTTGCCGGGGCCACCGTGCACCTCGTCGTCGAGGAGGTCGACTCGGGACCCATCCTCCTCCAGAGTTCGATCACAGTCCGCGGCAACGAAGGCCCTGAAGGGCTGGCGGAGCGGATCCTCACCGAGGTCGAGCACGAGATCTACCCCCGCGCGCTTCGACTGCTGGTGCACCAGCTCGAACAGGAGCGCCAGATGAGAGCCGCCGCAGGCACGGTACACCGGGCCCTGCTCAGCGTCTGTGACAAGTCGGGTCTCGCGGATCTGGGGCGTCGCCTGAGCACGTCGCATGTGGCCCTCCTGGCCTCCGGGGGCACTGCCGCTGTGCTCGCCGACGCCGGGGTCGAAGTGACTTCGGTCGAAGCCGTCACCGGGACGCCGGAGATGCTCGGAGGGAGGGTGAATACGCTCCACCCCGCCGTGCATGCGGGAATCCTCGCCGATCGCCGCCGTGCAGTCGACCTGGAGGTCG
>CAZIEQ010000141.1:0-6542 GCA_964538725.1 uncultured Acidimicrobiia bacterium
GAAGCGCGGCCCGGCTGAAGGACGCGGGGGAGACACCTACCCCTTCAAGAACAAGCCCGGCTCGGCGGGGAACTCATATGGGTGCCATGAGAACTATCTGGTCGGCCGTCAGGGGGATTTCGCCCGGGTCATCGACACGCTGATCCCGTTCTTCGTCAGTCGCCAGATATTCGCCGGGGCCGGCAAGCTGCTGTACACGGCGCGCGGGACCGTGTTCTGCATGGCGCAGCGGGCAGAACACATCTGGGAGGGGGTGTCCTCGGCGACCACACGTTCCCGTCCGATCATCAACACCCGCGACGAGCCGCACGCCGACGCCGAGCGCTACCGGCGGCTGCACGTGATAGCCGGCGACTCCAACATGTCCGAATACGCGACGTACACCAAGGTGGGAGTCACCGCGGCCCTGCTGCAGATGTTGGAAGACGAAGTCGTGTTCCGCGACTTCAGCTTGGAGAACCCCATCAGGGCGATCCGCGAAATCAGTCACGACGTTGCGTGCCGCCGCAAGGTACGCCTCGCCAACGGACGGGAATTGTCGGCGCTTGACATTCAGTGGGAGTATCTGGAGCGGACATTGCGCTATGCCCGCAGTGTCGGTTTTCCCGCCGAGGTGCAGAAGGCGGTCGACATGTGGGAGTACCTGCTGACCGGGCTGGAGAAGGATCCCCTGAACCTGTACCGGGAGTGTGATTGGGTGGCGAAGCATCGGCTGATCGAGCAGTACCAGGCGAAGCATTCCATTTCGCTATCCCATCCGCGGCTGGCGATGCTGGATCTTGCATACCACGACGTGAACCGCAGCCGGGGCCTGTACTACCTGCTGGCACGAAGGGGGATGATGGAGAGGGTCGTCACCGATGAAGCGGTCAACTCCGCCCAAGTGCGGCCTCCCCAGACGACCCGTGCTCGACTGCGTGGTGAGTTCATCCGAGCCGCCAAGGCCAGCCGCCGCGACTTCACAGTCGACTGGGTGCATCTGAAACTCAACGATCAGGCGCAGCGCACAGTGCTGTGCAAGGATCCGTTCAAAGCTGTTGACGAACGGGTGGAAAAGCTGATCGCCGGGTTGTAGGCCGGCCTTCAGTCGGGTTGCTCGGGCGATCTCTCCAGGGCTATCAGCTCGTCGAGCCATGCCAGGTCGGTCTGCGCCGACAGCATGCTGTGCTCGACCAGGGAGCGCATGTAACGGTCGTCGCTGCCTGCGGGAGGCGATGCCAGCGAGCGGCGGGCTGCTGCGATGCGCTGCTCGAGGACGGCTTTGCGCCGTTCCAAGAAGGCGATTCTCTTCGCCGGGCGCAGATGCCCGAAGAAGGCGAGCCGCACCCCGAATGCGGTGCTGTTGTCGACCTCCGATGCTTCGTCCTCCATGATGTGCCGAAAGTGAGCGTTTCCTGCGTCGGTGATGCGGTATTCCTTACGGCGCCCCGGGCCGGAGCGAGCCGTCAAATAGCCGGCGCGATGCAGGCGGCGCAATGCCGGATAGACCGAACCGAACGAGATGCGCCACAACCCGATCCCCAGCAGCCGCTGCCGCACTTCGTAGCCGTGCATGGGGCCTTCGCGGAGCAGGCCGAGGATCGCCATGTCGAGCATGGACGACAGATTAGGAGGGAGCAGCGACCGACCCACGGTGCCTACCACACAGCGGCAACAGGATTTACCCTGCGCCTGTGCGCAACGTTCTGGAACGGGTCATCAACTTGCTGGCGTTCCTGCTGACCGCCGACCGTCCCTTACAGTGGGACGAGATCCGGATGACGATTCCCGGCTACGACCGGGACAACGATGAAGCCGCCCGGCGGATGTTCGAACGCGACAAGGATCTGCTGCGTGGGGCAGGGGTGCCGCTGCGGATGGAGGCCACCGACGCCTGGGAGGTCGAACACGGCTACATAGTCGACCCGGGGGAGTATTCGCTCACCGACCCCGGGCTGACGGAGGATGAGCGCGTCGCGCTGGCCTTGGCGGTGCGGGTGGTCCATCTGGGAGGCGAACCCGGCGACATGGGAGCCGTCATGAAGCTGGGCGGCGCCCCGGCGCTGGCTGCAGGGGAGCCGCTGGCCGCCGATCTGGGAGCCGACCTCGAAGCCTTGTCGCTCATCTTTGGGGCCCTCGCCGACACTGCAGCAGTTCGCTTCGACTATCGGGGCCGGCGGCGGCAGGTGCACGGCTACGGACTGGTGCACCGTCGCGGCCACTGGTACCTGGTGGGACGCGAGCCCGCCGGCGACGAGACGAAGGCGTTCCGCCTGGATCGGATGTCTCGCCTGAAGCGTTCCACCGGCTGTGGAGAGTACAAGCGACCACAGCGCTTCGACCCGGCCACCGCGGTCGCCGACGCACCATGGGAGGCAGGTGATGACACCGTCACCGCCAGGGTTCGCTTCGATCCGGAGGTGGCATGGTGGGCCCGACGCCAGGTTTCCCCGCAGATCCCGGCTGTCGAGGACTCTGACGGTGTGGTCATGGAGATTCCGGTCGCCAATCCCGATGCGTTCGTTGGATGGTTGCTCGGGTTCGACGACTCTGCAGAGATCCTCCATCCCCAGGATCTGCGCCACCGGCTGCTGCGGCTGGTCGACGGTGACTAGTCGCCGCACCGCGCTGCGCCTCCGCCGGCTGCTGTCGGTCGTCCCCTACGTCCTCGCTCACCCCGGGGTCGGCGTCGGGGACCTCTCATCTCGTTTCGGCTACTCCTCCGACCGGGAGGTACTGCAAGACCTCGAGCTCATCTTGGTGTGCGGTCTGCCCGGCTATTACCCGGGTGACCTCATCGGGGCGTGGATAGACAATGACGAGGTAGTCATCGAGACAGCCGACTATTTCGAGCGCGCTCCCCGTTTGACTCCGGCCGAAGCACTGATGCTGGTTGCCGGGGGTCACGCAGTCCTTTCCGCCGGAGTCGACATACCGGAGCTCGCCAGTGGCGTCGCCAAGCTGGAAAGGGCTCTCATCGGTGACGAAGCCCTGGTGACTGTCGACCTCGGCTCCGATCCTGCAGCCGTGACCGAACTGCGAAGGGCGGTTGCAGGCAACCTCGTCGTGGAGATCGTGTACACGTCGCTGTCGAAGGGAGAAACGAAGACCCGCCGGGTGGAACCGTGGGCGGTTCTCTCCACGATGGGGAACTGGTACCTCACCGGGTGGTGCCGCCTAGTGGACGCGGAGAGGGCATTTCGACTCGACCGTATCCGGCAGTTCGTAGTACTCGACGAGCGTTTTCAACCGCCCGCCGGACAGCCTGACTCTACGATCCGCTACACACCTGGCGATGGAGACACCGAAGCGGTGATCGACCTGGCGCCGGCGGCGACCTGGATCGCCGAGTACTACCCGGTGGAACAGCTCGGGATGCAGGCAGACGGTTCGACCCGGGTGCGTTTTAGCGCGGCCGATCCCAGAGTCGCCGCCCGCCTGCTGCTCAGATTGGGAACGGCTGCTCGGCTCGTCGACGGCGAAGAGGTGGCCGCAGCAGCCGCAGATCTGCGTTCGCGCATCCGGCGACGCTACCGGCGGGCTAGTCAGCGGACTACCCGGGAATAGTCATTCAGCACCCCCCCGGCAACGCCGATATGGCGGTGAGAACACGAGCAGGCGGGAACTGGGATGACGACCATTCGCACTACTTGCACGCTCTGCGGAGACGTGGAGCTGTCCCCTTCGGACCTTCACCTCGACTTGGCCGTTGACCACGGCTCCGGCACCTACTCCTTCACGTGTCCTTACTGCGGCAATGTAGAGCACCGGCCGGCAAGCCACCGCGTCGTGTCGATCCTGCTGGCCACCGGAGTCGCCTACGAAGTCGCTGCCACCACCGGTGACCGAATCACCGATGACGAGATCGAAGCCTTCCGCCTCGCCCTGGATCAGCCCGACTGGTTCTCCCACCTCGGCGCCTCCTGAGCCCCAGCAGATGTGTCGGCCCGGATGGGCCGCCGAATCCACCGCATGGACGATCACCGTCGCTGAAGTCGGTCGTACCATGGGTGTGCTGTGTTCTCCGTGACGCCGTCGGAAATGGTGACAATCGCCGTCGTGGCCCTCATAGTGTTCGGGCCGCAACGTCTCGTCGACCTGTCTCGCAAGGCGGGCCGCATCGCCGGTGAGCTGCGTCGTACCTCCGACGAGCTGCGGAGCACTCTGCAGAAAGAGGTAGATCAAGTCGCGGGACCCTTCAGGGAAGCCAAAACCGAGATCGCTGCCGCCGGGAAGGAAATCAAGGAAACTGCCGACGGTCAGTTGAAATGGGTGGATACCCCCACCGGGGACAAGGCGCCCGCCTCCGGATCGGAGGTCGGAGAAGAGGGCGATACTCCCGGCGCGGATGACGAGTGATGACCGGCCGTCAGGGGATTCTGGGCCATCTCTCAGAACTTCGCAGCAGGCTGGTCAAGTCGGCTGCGGCCCTTGTAGTCGCCTCCATCGCTGCTTTCGTCTTCCGCAATTGGATCTTCGACGTCCTCGCGCAGCCCTGGAACGACCTCGCAGCCGACCGCGGATACGGCAATCTGGTGTTCTTCAGGCCCACAGAGGCGTTCTCGCTGATGATGCGCCTCTCCCTGTTCGGCGGTGTCATCATCGCCAGCCCGGTGATCATCTGGCAGGTGTGGGCGTTCGTCGTGCCCGGTCTGACCCGCCGCGAGCGGCGCTGGGTCGTGCCGGTGCTCTCTGCCCTGGTTGTGCTCTTCATAGCCGGCGTCCTCATGGGTTACTGGGCGCTGGCCAAAGGCCTCGCCTTCCTCATCGACTTCGGTGGCGGCCGTCTCGATGCCACCATCGGTGGTGACTTCTACCTGTCGTTCGCCATGCGGTTCATTCTCGTCTTTGGGATCGCATTCGAGTTTCCGGTCTTCCTGTTCGTGGCGGCGGCAGTTGGAGTCGTCGACTCCGCTGCTCTGCGACACGGGCGCAGATGGGCGGTACTTCTCATCGTCGTCATCGGAGCCGTCATCACCCCAAGCGGGGATCCGCTGACGTTGCTCCTGCTGTCCACCCCGCTCTACGTCCTGTACGAGCTGGTGTTACTCCTGGTGCGCTGGGTGCTTCGCAAGTGAGTCTCGGCGAATTCTTCTCCAACCTCCAATTCGACGCCGACGTATTCCAGAGACAGGCCGCCGCAGCTCTCGATGCAGGACAGTCGGTGGTGGTCACCGCGCCTACCGGTGCAGGCAAGACTCTCGTTGCCGAGGCGGGCATACACCTGGCATTTGAACGGAACCGCCGCGTCTTCTACACCACACCTTTGAAAGCCCTGTCCAATCAGAAGTTCGCCGACTTCTCAGGTGCATACGGCACGTCGACGGTGGGCCTATTGACCGGGGACAACTCGATCAGAGGCGACGCTCCACTGGTGGTGATGACCACCGAGGTGCTTCGCAACATGATCTACGCAGATTCTTCCGCCCTCGACGGCCTGAAGCTGGTCGTCCTCGACGAGGTTCATTACCTGCAGGATCCGCTGCGGGGCATGGTGTGGGAGGAAGTCATCATTCACCTGCCGAGCGATGTGCAGGTGGCGTGCCTGTCGGCGACCATCGCCAACCCGGAGGAGTTCACCTCGTGGGTCGAGAGCCGGCGGGGAGCCACCGCACTGATCGTCGAACGACAACGCCCCGTCCCCTTGCAGAGCCTGTACCTCTTGAAGCAGCGACATCACGGAGGGGCGTTGCAGGATGCCCCGCTCTTCATCGGTGCGGAGCGGGGCCCCAATACGCAGCTGGCGCGTCTGCTGAGCAGAAGCCGCAATCGTTACGGCCGATTCGGCACTCCACGCCGCGGCGAGGTGGCCTCCTGGCTGAACCAGGCCGGAATGCTCCCAGCCATCTACTTCGTGTTCAGCCGCCGCGGATGTGATGAAGCGGCGGCGGCTGTGGCCTCGGTGCTGACGCTCACCAGCCAGGACGAAAGGGAAACGATCGCCAACCATGCCGCTGCCCGCACCGCCCATCTGCCACCCGGAGAGCTGTCGGCCCTTGGCTACGGCTCCTGGTTGGAGATGCTGCGCCGCGGCGTTGCCGCCCACCACGCCGGGTTGGTGCCGGCGTTCAAAGAAACGGTCGAGGATCTGTTCTCCTCGGGAATCCTCAAGCTCGTCTTCGCAACCGAGACGCTGGCTCTGGGGATCAACATGCCGGCAAAGTCGGTCGTCCTGGACAAGCTGAGCCGTTTCACCGGGGAGGGCCATCGGCTGTTGGAACCCGGGGACTACACCCAACTCACCGGCCGTGCAGGAAGGCGAGGAATCGACGATCGGGGCACGGCGGTGGTGTTGCATTCGCGTTTCGTCCCATTTGACCGCGTTGTGGGTATCGCCGGCCCCGGTGCCCATCCGCTGCGATCCAGCTTCCGGCCCAACTACAACATGGCGGTGAATCTGGTGGCCATCCACACCAGGTCGCAGGCAGAGGATGTGCTGCGGGCGTCGTTCGGCCAATTCCAACGTCGCCGTCGCCACAGCCAGATCGAAGACAATCTCGACGCGCTGGATGAGCAACTCGCCGCGGCGCGCTCTGCTGGCGAATGTGACCGTGGCTCCAACT
>CAZIEQ010000142.1:0-1360 GCA_964538725.1 uncultured Acidimicrobiia bacterium
GTAGTGGTGGTTGTCGTAGTGGTGGTCGTCGGTGTGGTGGTAGTGGTGGTTGTCGTAGTGGTGGTTGTCGTCGGGGTCGGGGTGACGGTGATGGTGACGGTTCCGGTGTTGGATGTGGACAGCCCGTCGCTCGCCACGTATGTGAAGGTGTCGAGACCGGTGTATCCGCTGAGCGGGATGTAGGTGAAGGCCCCGTTGAACAGCAGGGTTACTGAGCCGCTGCTGGTTCCGGTGACCAGGATGGAGCTCAGCGGATCGCCGTCGGCGTCGCTGTCGTTGGCCAGAACTCCGGGGGCTGCCACCGACAACGGCGTGTCGGGGAGCGTCTCGTAGTTGTCATCGGCAGCGACCGGAACTGCAGCGCCCGCTGCGACTGCGGCGGCGGAGTGGATCGGGTTGGCGGGAAGCGGCAAAGTGCCGGGCGCGGCGCCCGACCAATAGACGGCCGAAGATTCGACGTTGTGTCCGGGCGCGGCCGTGTCGGTCCTCGACTGGTGCGGATCGTCCGCCGGCACCCCGATCAGCGCGTCGACGCTGCGTATGCCTAGCGCCGAAACCACGATCAGCGCCAGGGCGACGAACCCCAGTGATCCGAAACGAGTCGGCTTCCCCCCCGGTTCATGCCTTCGCGGTCGCACTATCCGGTCCCCTTCCGCGGGATGCGGCCACATCCCCGTCTATTGAGGCTAATGAGAGCTTCGCCTTGCTGCATCCGGCCAGGGGCTTAAGTCCCAAACTTGCGAACTTCGAGGCCGTATTACCCAGCATCAGACTGACTAGTCATCTCCTGGCTGTGACGCCTGTGCCTGCGTGATGAGTGCCCTGACCTGCCTGGTGATTCGACGTCCCCACATGACCTGGAACACGATGAAAGCGACGATGGCAATCAATACCAGCAGGAGCCCGATGTTTGCCTTCAATCCACCGCCGTCCGAGTCACCGGAGGGTACGATCGACGCCAGCTGTGGATCGTCGTCGGATGCAGGCGCCGGGCAGCTATACCCGGCCGCAGGGCCGGCGGCGAATCCGGCCACTAGTTCGGCGACAGCTGCGATCTGGTCGGCGGTGAGCTCGTCGGCGAATCCGGGCATGTCGTCGGGGCCCCGGTTGATGATCTCGATCAGCCTCTCGGTGGTTTCGGGGAGGTTCAGCAGCGACGGCCCCTCCCCGCCTTCACCGTCGGCTCCATGGCACACGGCGCATTTGGCGGCGTAGATCTCGGTGCCGCTGGCGGTCGGTGCCAGGGTGGTGGTCGTCGTCGTGGTGGGGTTTGATGTCTGCAGCGACGCCGCATATGCAGCCACCGCTGCGATCTGGTCGGCGGTGAGCTCGTCGGCGAATCCGGGCATGTCGTCGGGGC
>CAZIEQ010000142.1:1460-6538 GCA_964538725.1 uncultured Acidimicrobiia bacterium
CGGCTCCATGGCACACGGCGCATTTGGCGGCGTAGATCTCGGTGCCGCTGGCGGTTGGTGCCAGGGTGGTGGTCGTCGTGGTGGTGGCGGTCGGGGTTTGCAGCGACACTGCATATGCAGCCACCGCTGCGATCTGGTCGGCTGTCAGCCGGCCGCTGAACCCGGGCATGGAGCCCGACCCGCTGGCCACGACGCCGCGGGCTGCCCCCACAGACAGCGTGCTCGCCTGCAGCGACGGCCCGGCCCCGCCTTGTCCGCCGGCTCCATGACATGCCGCGCAGTTGGCCGCGTACAACTCGCGGCCGCTGGTTGTCGGCGGCACGGTGGTGGTGGTCGTCGTGGTGGTGGTGGTGGTGGTCGTCGTCGTGGTAGTAGTCGGTGGTGGCACTGCGCCCGGCTCTATGGTCGCCGTGGTCTGGTCGGTGGCGGTGGCGCCCATGTCGTCGGTGACGGTCAGAGACACCGTGTACACACCGTCGGTGGAATAGCTGTGAGCCAGCTTGGCGTAGTTGGTGTCTCCGGCCGCAGTGGATCCGTCTCCAAAGTCCCATGAGTAGGAGACGATGGTGCCATCGGCGTCGGTCGACGCGGTTCCGTCGAACACGATCGGCTGCTGCTTCTCGGCGGCGTATGGGCCCCCAGCCACCGCGGTCGGTGGTTGGTTGGCGGCAGCTTCCACGGTGACGTTCAACTGGACGAGGCTGCTGGCGTCCCCGGTGGGGCCGCCCTGGAGGTCGACCGAGTTGCCCGCTCCGTACATGGTCACGGCACCCAGCGCCACCGGTGCGGTCCAGTCGAACGTCCACGAGACCGATCCGGTGCCGTCTACCGCCTTGTGCCCGTTGTGGACGATCTCCCCGGCGAGCAGCTGGGTGTCGGCACCGGCCGCCAGGATCCCGTCGGTGACCGACACGTCGAGCCCTCCGGCAACGGCCTGGCCCCCCGAGACTGTCAACGTGTAGGAGTTGGTGCCTCCAGCGGTGACCGTCGCCGGCCCGGTCAACGTGACCGTTGGGACGGTTCCTCCGCTGTGGCACGCGGTGCAGCCGGCACCGCCGTTGGTTGCCGGGTTGCCGGAGTATCCACTGATACCGCTGCTGGAGGCAGACGCCGACGCGCCCCACAAGACACCGAAGGCGATTGCTACCAGGGTCAGCAAGGCTCCGCGGTGTCCCCGCACCGCTCGCCGGGCCCGCCCGACTGCTGGACCGGTCCCCAACCAGCCGCTCACGATGCGGGGAATCTTATCGGTCACCATGGCACCCAAATCCGTGTCACCGGTTCCAGCCGGAGTTGCGCCGCGATCCTGAGCCTTGGGCTGCTTCGCCGGTGCTAGGGGACTGCGGTGGTCACGGTGATGCTGGCCGCCGCCGCCGAGGTGTTGCGCCACATGTGATCGTTGGCGTCCCAGCTGTAGACGAAGGTTTCGCCTTTGCCTTCGAAGCGGCTGCGCTCCCATGAGGCGTCGACGGTTACCAGCCCTGGTTCAACTTTGACCGGTGCTTGCAGGTGGAGGATGCGTCCGCCGTCGCGAACATCACCGCCGGCATCGATCAGGTCGTCGGTGGTTTGAACGAATTCGACCTGGGGGTACCCGGCCCTGATCGTGCCGCGGACACCTTCGGCCAGCGGCGGGGTGTGTAGGAACAGTGGACCGGGTCCGCAGTCTGCCTGGAGACATAGCTGGCCGATGAGATCGACGTATACGACCGCCAGGTTGACCCCGATCTCCCCCGACGTCTGGTCCGTCCGCAGGGATTCCGGGCCGCTGCTGCATGCCGGCAAGACGATGGTCAGTGCCAGCGCCGACAGCCACGCGGTCTTGCGTGCGGTCACCGTCGTAGCGTATCGCGGCAAGGAAGCAGCCCTGTCGAAGGGCAGGCTCGAGCCTGGTCGGGCTGGGCTGTTTCTGGGTACCCCGACATCGACACGCCTTCGATCACCGCCCCCGATGCAGACGAAGGGATCGCCCAAGCAGCCGGCATGGTGGATGCCGCCGCAAAGCTGATCGCATCCGGCCGGGTGACTCCCTTCCGCTGACTGCCCGTGCCCACGAGCCAGTCAATGCTCACGAGATGACCCATCGGTCTCGACTCGCCGGCGGCGGTTCGGAATGCACCGTCGAGGCGGCTCGCGGGATTACTCCACCGGGCGGTGATTCTCTGCGAAGAGCCAGCTTCAACCGCCGAGCGTGGCGCCCCGCTCTCGAGGCGGCCGGCATGGAGCACCTGCGCGTTCGTGATCTGAGACACACCTGCCCGATCCGAAGCCGGGGAACTCACAGAGCGCCTCGATGCCACCCGACGCCGATCTCAGACGGACACCTGGTGATTCTGAGGTGGTGGAGCTGGCGGCTGGATAGCCAAGAACATCAGTAGCCGTCAGCGATTTCGCTGCTGCTGTAGCTGTCGCCGACGCTGTCTGGGGCCGAAGCGATGTGGGCGGCGTCGCGGCGGGTCACCACATAGAGGCCACCGCCGGTGACGGCGCAAGGACACACTGTCCTCCCAATGGGCGTATGTGGATCCATGGATCAGCCCATCCGGCCCGGGCACAGTGCCCGGGCCGGATGAGCCCCTCCTGCCGCCTACGAAAAGGAAGTGCTGCCGGGGACGGGCAGCACTACAGCGCCCAGAATGCCGGTCGGGATACGAATGGATCCCTTACGACCCGCCAGGTACTCGTAGGCTCCCATGTCCGCAGGCAGCAAGCGAGCCAAACCATCGAGGTCGCTGGTCGGTGCCGGTTGCCCAAGCCCCAGATCAATCACCGGGGAGCTTGCCAGCAGACGCCAGTCGAGCCCGGCCGGGTCCACGAAGCCTGGCGCCGTGTCGATGTTCCCAACTCCGGGATAGCCGCCCGCAATGTCGTTGTAGGAGACGCGGGTGAGGCTTTCCGAATTGTTGGCGGTTTCCCACTCTTCCTGGACCGCCGGGTTGTCGACATGCATCTGATCGAGAGACCACCGATAGTTGGTGCCCCACGTGTAGTCGAAATCCTCCTCGTCACTGTGGAACGGCTGGTCGTACTCGAGACGCCAGTTGTCCCAGATGATGTTGTTGAATATCACCGGGTCGCTGTAGCCGGGAGCAATGTAGGGAGCGTCCTGACCGTTGTACTCGTGGCCATTGCGCTCGCTGTCGATCCCGCCGCCTGCCGGATCCTCGCTCCCCGACACGATGTTGCCCACGATGGTGTTGTTGTACACCCAGGCATCGAAGGTGTCGTCGAACGCAAGCGCTCCGCCTCGAGCATGGTTCTCACCATGGTCGTCGGCGATGTTCTCGGCAAAGAGATTGTTGAACACCTCCACCTGAGGGGTGAAATCGTCCAGCACTCGAGCCAGGAACGTCGCCATCTGCGCTCGACTCAACGGCCGGTCGGGACAGAACCAGTCGTAGGCGGGAGGGTTGCAGCCACGGGTGATTCGGGCCGCGGCCAATGCGTTGATGCCCGCCTCGTGGACCGATTCCTCGTCGTCGGTGAAGCCGTCCGTCGACGACTTGGGCAGATCGAGTGCCCGCACCAGCATCGTCGCCATCTGGGCTCGGGTCAGTGACCCCCCTGGGCAGAACCGGTCATTGGCCGGTGGGTTGCATCCTTTGGTGATCCCCGCCGCTGCCAACGCGTTGATGCTTCCCTCGTGCGGCGACGAGTCGTCGTCGGTGAAGAAGTCCACGGTCGACGGTGGAAGCCGCAGCGTCCTGGCCAGGAAGGTGGCCGCCTGCGCCCGTGTAAGTCCGGATCCGGGGCAGAACATCGTGTTGCCAGGCGGATTGCAGCCGAGCGTGATGCCGAAGGCCCATATCTTCGCGATGCTGTCCTTGTGGACACTGTCACCGGTGTCGAAGAACGGGGCGGTGACGCTGTCCATGGCTACGGTGCCGTCGCCGACGTCCTCGAAGCTGATCGCTCCCCCGTCGTCGGGTGAGAAGTTTCTCAGGAACACGTTGTCGTAGACGCGGATCGGACCCGAGTCCTCGACGAACAGGCCGCCGCCGTGATCCTGGGCGAAGTTCTCCAACACCATGTTCCCGAATACCTCGAGGCGGTCCTTCACCTCATACAGTGTGATCCCACCGCCCGAGTCCGCCGAAAGGTTGTGGAAGATCAGGTTGTTGAAGATCTCGTATGTGCCCGGTGGCGGAGTCGCGTCGGCATCGTCGCCGATGTGCTCCGGCTGGCCGTGTTCGATCTCGTTGGGGTCTTCCGGCTCGTCGTTGACGCTGATAGCGCCCCCGTACCCGCCGTAGTTGCCGTTCTCGGCGATCGTGTTCGACCAGATGTTCACATCATGGACCGACTTGTTGAACCAGATACCTCCTCCGTAGTAGCCACCGTTGCGGACGATCATGTTGTTGTTGATGTCGATGCCCCGGTTGTGGAGGCCGGCGAATATGCCGGCGCCGATGTCGTCGGCGACGCTCCCGTGGGTGATGGTGAGTCCGCTGATCATGACGTTCTCCACCGGACCGGTGACTGCTTCCTCTCCTATGAAGAACACAGGCCCGCCTCCCTCGGAAACTCCCTGGTGTGCGGTGACGTCGACGGGGACGTTTCCGTCGACGGTCGTCTCGTGGGGCCCGGCGCCGATGATGTAGACGTCGGACTGCGCGATGTGGGGCCGCTCGTAGTAGGTACCGGGGGCAACGAACACATAGCGCGGGTTGCCCGCGGGCAGGTTGTCCAGTGCCTCGCCGATGGTGCTCCACGGGTTGGAAGATGTCCCATCCTCAGTACCCGAGTTGGAGGCGTCTACGTATACGGCGTTGACGGCAGCCGTCGAGCCCGTAACCGTGAGGGACATGCCGTTGGAAACGCCCGTCGAGTTGGCGACCAGCAGGGGCCCGCCGATGGCATCGGCTGGGATCCGGGCGCGGATCTCGGGGTCTCCCCCGCCGACTATGTCGAGCTGCCGCCCGGGGAGCGTTACAGGGGCGGAGCGCCCCGCCGGCAGTGCGCGATACGAGACTCCACGAGCGCCGGGCTCAGGCGACGACGAGCCGAAACCCGGTCCCAGTCGATCGAGCTGTCGCAGCCAGGGCGCGATCCGTCCGGCGAGTCCGGGGCGCCTGTCC
>CAZIEQ010000143.1:0-6518 GCA_964538725.1 uncultured Acidimicrobiia bacterium
GACCGCAGCCCCCCCCGCGGCTCCCCGGGGAACCCGCCCCCCTGCCGTGGTGCTTCGCTCCCCGTCTCGGGCCCGCGGTGGCCGGGCCCCTGTCCGGCGTCGTCTGACGGCTCGGCGGGAAGCGTTGGGGACTTGGTCTTCGATCGCGGCCACGGCAATCCCAGCTTGCCAATCTGGGGGGAGCGGAGGAATTCGGGCACCTGTTTGATCCAGCCCAGGGCGCGCAGCGTGCCGTACATGACCGCCCCCGTCATGGAGATGATGCCGATGGCAGCCAGCACCACCACGGTTCTCGGCAGGTCGAGCTCGAAGAATGTCCGCCATGTCGGGCTGGCGACGGAGAAGAAGATCACCAGTCCCATCACCCCGATGAGGACGCGGCGCATCACGTTGAAAGGCCGCGACACGATGACCAGGGCGAACAGCCCGATGCACGCCAGCACGATGGTGGCGATCGTGCGGGACTCGACCAGTGAGACGTCTTCGGCACGCGCCACTTCGTAGGCGGCAAAGGTGGCGATCGCCGCCAAAGTGCCTGTCGGCAGTGAGAAGCGAAGCACCCGCCTGATGAACCCGGGCAGCGCCCTCCTGGCGTTGGGTTCCAAAGCCAGGAAGAAAGCCGGCACGCCGATGGTGATGGATCCGACGAGGGTGAGGTGGCGGGGGAGGAATGGGAACGGCCTCCCGGCGACGCCGACCGCCAACGCCAGCAGCAGGGCATAGATGGTTTTGGTAACGAACAGGTTGGCAACCCTTTCGATGTTGGCGATGACTCGCCGCCCCTCCGCGACCACTCCTGGCAGCGTGGCGAACTTCCCGTCGAGCAGGACCAGCTGGGCGACGGAACGTGAAGCCGAGCTGCCCGATCCCATCGCGATACCGATGTCGGCGTCTTTGAGTGCCAGCACGTCGTTGACGCCGTCCCCGGTCATCGCGACCACATGGCCTCTTGCCTGCAGGGCAGCGACCATGGCTCGCTTCTGATGCGGAGTGACCCGGCCGAACACGGTTCCCTGTTCGATCGCTTCCACCAACTCGACTTTCGTCTGCGGCAGCCGGCGGGCATCGATCATGCGATCGGCGTCGGGAATTCCCGCCTCGGCTGCGATGGCGCCCACAGTTCGCGGGTGGTCTCCGGAAATGACCTTGACCTTGACTCTCTGCGCCGTGAAGTAGGCGACGGTGTCGACTGCATCGTCACGGATGGCATCGCCGAGGGCGAGGGCGGCGATGGGTCTCAGCCCGGGAGGCAGCTGCTCGCCTTGCAGCGGAATGTCGCTGTGCGCCAGCAGCAACACCCTTCGTCCCTGCTCGGCATGGGTGACGATGCGTGCTTCCACAGCTTGGTCGCCCGGCGCCACCACCTCGGGTGCACCCACGACCCAGGTCCCCGATTCGGGGAAAGAGGCGGCGCTCCATTTGCGAGCGGACGAGAAGGGCACCAGCGCCGACGGGGAAGGCGGGTGTTCAGTGGGGTACGCCTTGGCGACTGCGCGCAGCGTGGCGTTGGGGGCCGGGTCGACCGCCGCCAGTGCCTCCAATGCCGGTGCCGGGTCGTAACCCTCGGGAAACACCTCCACCGCGTGCACCTGCAGCTTGCCTTCGGTGAGGGTGCCCGTCTTGTCGAAACAGACGACGTCCACCCTGGCGAGACCCTCCACGGCAGGGAGTTCTTGGACGAGAACGTTGCGGCGCCCAAGGCGGATGACGGCAACGGCGAATGCAACCGAGGTGAGGAGGACGAGACCCTGAGGCACCATCGCCACAGTGCCGGCAACCGAAGCTCTCAGCGCCTCTTTCACGCTGGCGTTGGCGTCCAGCTGCGACCACACCAGCAGTGCAACTGTTGGAACCAACGCCCAGCTCACACCGGCGAGTATCCAGTCGATGGCCTTCTTCAGATCCGAGTGCACCAGGGTGAACTTGCGCGCTTCCTCGGCAAGGGAGATGGCGTAGGCGGCACGGCCCACCCTGGTGGCGCGGAACCGGCCCGACCCGGCTGCGACGAAGCTACCCGAGAGGACTTGCTCACCGGGGTCTTTCTGAATCGGGTCGGATTCGCCGGTGAGCAACGACTCATCCACCTCCAGCCCGCGGGCGGCAAGGACCACACCGTCGACGATGATCTGATCTCCGGGGTGCAGTTCGAGGACATCGTCGACGACGACCTGGTTGACCGCTATCTCGGCGGTCTCCCCTCCACGGACGACCCGCGCCCGGGGCGCCGAAAGGAGAGCCAGACGGTCGAGGGTCCGTTTGGCGCGTAGCTCCTGGAGTATCCCGATGGCGGTATTGACGAACAGCACGATGCCGAACAGCGCATCCTGGATGGGGGCGACGAGCACGATCACCACCAGCAGCGCCCCGAGAAGGATGTTGAACCTGGTGACGACGTTGGCACGCACAATGTCGGCGGTGGTGCGGCTGGGACCTTCAGGGAGATCGTTGACAGCCCCCCGGGCAATGCGCTTGCCGACCTCGTCCCTGGTCAGGCCGTCCAAGGGGTCGCGTCCCGCGGCGATCGTCCGGGAAGCCAGGTTCACACCCTCCGCTGCTGCAGCGACTCGACGATGAGGCCCGCTCCCAGCAGGATCAGCAGAACAGGCCACACTGAGAAGCCGTTGGGTAGGCCGCCCATGTCGCGTACGAGGACGACGACGCCCGCCGCGATCAGGCCCAACGGCAGCAGCCAGCCCCGGCGGCGTCGTGTCCACCTCTCATATGCCAGCCAGCCGCCGAACACGACCAACACGACAGGCCACAGTGACACTTCGGTGGCAACGTCGAACTCCCGCAACAGGAGCTGGCCCCCGACGAAGAGCAGCAGGACACCGGGCAGCACACGTCCTTGTCGCATGAGCGGCAACATAGCGGTGTTGAGCGGGCGGCCGGCGCTGCGGGCTATTGGCGGCGCCGCCCTAAGGCATCACGGCCCGGTGCCGGTCCGTACCGCCCCGCTGCCTTCGAGGGCTCTCATCAATGAATCCTTCTTCACCAGGCCGGTGCCTCGCCAGCGTGAGGTGACCTTGCCCGCCTGGTTACGGCCCAGCAGGATGAAAGTGGGTGTGGAGCGGACTTTGAACACCTGGGCCGCCCCGGCGACGCGACCAACGTTCACCTTGACGATGTGTGCAGAATCCGCATACTCGTCGGCCAGTTCGTTGACGATGCCGTCCATGACCTGACAGGGGCCACAGCCGTATTGGAAGAAATCGAGGAAGACCGGTCGGTCGGACTCCAGCAGCGGCTCGAGTTCCTCCAGCTGGGCGAGCTGGACGGGTTTGGTGCGGCGTTTGCGACGGAACACGTGACGGAAACCTGCTCCAGGGTCGGATCATTCCCCGTCACCACGCCCGCCACCGCCGCGGTGTGACGACGACCGGCACTGAATAGTCGGCGGCGAAGGTCTGCGGGGTCCATCCGTTGGCGACAATACGCTCGGCGTACTTGGAGGTGAAACCCTCGACCTCGTTCGCCGCCGCGATGTCGGGCCGGATCTGCGCGTTGCCGACGACAACGACGATGTCCCCTCCGCGTCCGTCGCCGTCGAGGTGGAACCCAACTCGGGGACTGGACGTCATGTGGCGCAGCTTGGGTTTGTCAGGCCGGCTGTAGAGGAGGAACGTGTCGCCGTCCCACAGAAACCAGATGGGCGATGTGTGTGGCGTGGCGTCGGGGGCGACGGTGGTCAGCCAGCCGATGAGGTCTGTGTCGAGACGATGCTGCACACGGTGTCGCACGCGGTCGGGAACCTTCATCCGATGGCCTCCTCCAATGTTGCCTTGAACCCTGCCGGAACCCGGCGGGGACGACCCTTCAGGTCGACGATGGCGGCGTGGATCTCGGCGCCGACCAGCAGCTCTTCGCAGCGAAGCACCTCCTGATGCCAGCGGCTCTGCACCGCCTTGATCTGCCGCGGCTCCGTTGTGACGACGAGGGTGTCGCCGGCCTTCGCCGGGCCGTGGAAGCGGACGTCGAGCCCTACAACGAAGATCATCGCCCCCGCTTGGCGAAGGCGATCCATGCCCCAGCCGATCGAATCGAGAAACTCGATCCGGGCCTGCTCCATGTAAGAGAGATACACCGCGTGGTTGAGATGGTTGTACGGGTCGAGCTCACCCCAGCGGACATGGACCGTCATTTCGTGCACGACCGCCAAGCTATCACCGCTTTGTCCGCTCGTCACCGGTGAAGGATCACCACCACTAGCCTGCTGCCGCCGTGGCTTACGACCTGCGCATGTTGCAACGCGACGACGTCGCCCTTCTCCACGAGGCCATGTCCCTCGCCTTCCACTTCGACCCCAAAGACGACTGGAAGGAGGAGTTGGCCGAGTTCCTCGAATGGGATCGCACCTTCGGGGTGTTCGACGGAGACGACATCGTCGGAACCGGGGGCATCATCACCTTCGATATCGCCGTCCCCGGCGGCTCCCAGCAGGCAGGCGGGTTGACGATCATCACCGTGCGCCCAACGCATCGGCGCCGCGGCATCCTCACCCAGATGATGCGACACCATCTCCGGGATGGGCAGGACCGGGGGGAGAGCCTTGCGATCTTGCACGCTTCCGAGGCAGTCATATACGAGCGGTTCGGATACGGCCTCGCCATCGAGCCGGTGAACTACAAGCTGGACAGCCGCCACGCCGCCCTTCGTCCCAGGTCGCCGGCCGGCTGGGTTGGGATCCTGCCGGCAGACAAGGCAATCCCAAGCCTGCGGGCCGTATACGACGCTATGGGGACACATCGGCCTGGATGGGTGGGCCGTGACGAAGAACGGTGGAGTCGCCGGCTCGGTTTCGACCCCGAAAGCGTCCGCGACGGTTTCACCCGGCGGTTGATCGCCGTCTATGAGGAGGACGGGGATGCACTGGGCTACGTCGATTACCGCACAAAAGGGGACTGGACCGACGACGTGCCACAGGGAACCGTGAACGTGAACGAGTTGGTTGGTACAACCGCCGACGCCCGGTGGGCGTTGTGGAACTATGTGTTCTCGCTGGACTTGATCCAAAACATCCGTGCGCACAACCGGCCCAGCGACGACCCGCTGCCGATGATGCTGGTCGACCGCCGCCGGCTGCACCGGACCGCCAGTGAAGGGATTTGGGCCCGCCTCATCGACATTCCAGCAGCCCTCAGCGCCCGTCGTTACGCCGGCGAGGGCTCACTGGTGATCGAGGTCGCCGACTCCTTCATGCCCGAAACGGCAGGTCGGTTCCTGCTTCGAGGCGGGCCCGACGGGGCCGACTGCACCCGTACCGATGCTCCCGCCGACCTCGTCGTTGACGTAGCCGACCTCGGCGCCTGGTATCTGGGTGGGGCATCGCCTTCACGCTACGGCGCCGCCGGTCGTGTGCAAGGGTCGGCTGCGGCGCTGGCCGTCGCCGACTCGATGTTCATCTGGCATCCGGCGCCGTGGTGCATCCACTACTTCTGATCCTCGATCGCAGGACAACCGAAGAACCGAGCTCAGCCCTCTTGGACCTGGCGGATGTAGTCGATGAGCATCTGGATCTGCTCTTCACCCAGCGTCCCACCGAAGCGTGGCATGCCGTCTCCGCCCTCGCGGATCTGACGGGCGAGGCGGGAATCGTTCTCCTCCTCGGCGTCGGAACCCGGGCCCAGGTCGGGCCCGTCGTCGGTGCCCTGCAGATCCGCTCCGTGACACCTAGAGCAGCCCAGCAGGAACATCTCGCGAGCACTGAGCCCTTCCGCCGCCAGTGGATAGCGCCAACTGGGATTGTCGGCTGCGTCGTCCCCCAGGGACCGCAAGTAGACGGCTACGGCTCGGATCTGCTCGGCAGTGAGCGGTCCCCCATTGTCGAGCGAATACGACACCATCTCGGATCCGGGAACACCGAGTGAGATGAGCTGCACGATCTGGTCATCGTCCACCGAGTCGAGGAACTGCTTGGATGCAAGCGCCGGCGCCAGGCCGCCGCGCCCTTCGTTTCCGTGGCACGATGAGCAGCTGACACCGAATATCTCCGCCCCCTGCAGCGCCAGGCTCGCCTTCTGCTCCTCCCGGGCGTCGCTGCGCTGCCCCGGCTCATACCAGCGGTACACCGGGAATGCGAGGACGAACAAGGCGATGAGTATCAGCCCGACTGCCATCCACTTGCTTGTGGACTGCTCCAACTCGGCGTCTCGGGAATGGTCACTCATGGCTACTCACCACCCGCGCAGCTCGGGCCGCGCTTCGGCTCATCGATCGTCTCGGTACCCAGCGGCGGCCCTCCGCCGACGTCGCCCGTGTCGACCTCGACGACGCCGTCGACAACGGCGACGCCGAACGGCTGCATCCCGGTGGGTGCCGGCCCGCTGCGATGTTCACCTTTGCGGTTGAAGACGGAACCGTGGCAGGGGCATTCGAATTCACCCGACGATTCACACCAGTCGACCTTGCACCCGAGGTGAGGGCATCGCTGACACAGGGCGATGACCTCGTCGCAGATAGTCGTCAGGTACGTCTGTTCTTACCGCACGTATATGTTCGACACGCTCGCGCCGAGCGGA
>CAZIEQ010000144.1:0-6501 GCA_964538725.1 uncultured Acidimicrobiia bacterium
CAGAGTCGACATCGTGGAGAACCGCTTCATCGGCATGAAGAGCCGCGGGGTATACGAGACGCCTGGGGGCACCATCCTGCACCACGCCCACAAGGCCGTTGAGTCCATCACGCTCGATCGTGAGGTTGCCCACCTGCGCGACGAACTGGTACCCCGATACGCCGAAATGGTCTACAACGGCTTCTGGTTCTCACCTGAGCGTGTCGCCTTGCAGGCCTTCATGGACGAGGTGCAGCAACGCGTCAACGGAGAAGCACGCCTCAAGCTATACAAGGGATCGGTCGCCGTTGCAGGGCGCCGATCCGACAAACATGCCCTCTACGACGCGGCGACGGTGACCTTTGAGGAGGACGACGTCTATGACCAGGCAGATGCCGGCGGTTTCATAAGGCTGAATGCCCTCCGTCTCCG
This sequence comes from uncultured Acidimicrobiia bacterium, assembly GCA_964538725.1. Classification (GTDB taxonomy): domain Bacteria; phylum Actinomycetota; class Acidimicrobiia; order Spongiisociales; family JAOTWH01; genus CAZIEQ01. The sequence goes on from CAZIEQ010000144.1 coordinate 412, forward strand.
CAGGCTCGCCGAGGCCAGGCTGGGGGAGGGTGAGTGAGCCTGTGGAAGGGGCGGTTCGCCGAACCGCCGTCCGATGAGTTGTGGCGATTCACGGTGGATCCGTCAGACCATCGTCTCCTCGGAGACGACATCGCAGGCTCCATCGCCCATGTGAAGATGCTGGGGGCCACCGGCATTGTGAACGCCGGCGATGCCGACATCCTGACGTCCGGCCTCACCCGAATCCTCGAGGAGGCCGTGTCTGGGAGCTTCGTCTTCGCGCCCGAGGATGAAGACGTGCACACCGCCTTGGAGCGCCGCCTCATCGAGCTGGTCGGCGAGGTGGGAAAGAAGGTCCACACGGGGCGGAGTCGCAACGACCAAACCGCCCTTGCCCTCCGCCGCTACCTGCTGCGTTCGGTATCGAGCCGAATCGCCCAGCTCGACAGGCTGGTTGGTGTGCTCACCGATCGCGCCGAGGAGACCGCAGACCTCGTCGTTGCCTCCTTCACACATCTGCAGCAAGCACAGCCGATCTCCCTCGGTCACCATCTGCTGGCCTACGCATGGATGCTGCTGCGGGACGGGGACCGATTCTCAGACGCGTTACCGCGCCTGGCGGTTTCGCCTCTTGGTGCCGGTGCCGGCGGGGGCAGCAGCCTGCCGTTGGACCCCGAGCTTGTCAGCGCCGAGCTCGGGTTTGCCGCCACCTTCGACAACTCCCTCGACGCGGTCGCTTCGAGAGACTTTGCCGCCGAGTACGCGTTTTGCTGCGCCCAGCTGATGACGCACCTCTCACGGTTGGCAGAAGACCTGATCCTGTGGGCAACCGCTGAGTTCGGCTGGGTGACATTGCCTGCCCGCTACACGACGGGATCGTCCGCCCTGCCCCACAAGAAGAACCCCGACATCCTCGAGCTCATCCGCGGCAGGACCGCCCGGGTGGTCGGGGATGTGGTCACGATGCTGGGGCTGCAGAAAGGCCTTCCCCTCTCTTACAACCGCGACCTGCAGGAGGACAAGGCCGCGGTTTTCGACGCCGACGACACTGCCGCTGCTGCTGTCGGCATCCTGACCGACCTGCTCGGAGAGATCGAATTCCATCCACAGAAACCCTCAGCCGACACGACAGCGCTGGATCTGGCCGAGACGCTCGTCGGGCGCGGCGTTGCCTTTCGCGACGCCTACTCCGCCGTTGCGCAGTTCGTTGCCCGGCTTGAAGCCGATGGGCGAGGTTTGGCCGATGCAACAGCCGCCGATGTGGCAGGTACCGTCATCGCCGCAGCCGACCTTCGCCGCTTAGACCCGGTCCGGTCGATGGAAGCCAGGTCCAGTCCCGGCGGCGGCAGCAGCGCAAGTGTGCGCAGTCAGATCGCAGTCCTGAGGGCCCGTTTGACCCCCGCGGCCGAAGATCATGTTGACAATGAGGTGCTGCATGACGAATAATGGCTCGCCATGAGCGGCAACATTCACCACCACCGCGTTGTGCCGGCCTTCTGCCGGTGCTTTTGGAGCTGCCGCTATTTCGGCGTTTAGCGCCGATACTCACCTCCCTCCCCGCCACTATTCCTCCCCGATGGACGTCGCTCGTCCACTCAACGCGGCCCTCAGGAGGTGCCCGTGTCCCTCACCAGTCTCCCACCCACCCAGCAACCCGACGAAGTATCGGTGCCATACAGCGATCTCCGTCACCACATCGACCGGGTCGATACCGAGATTCTCCGCCTGCTCGCCGAACGCCGGGCCAACAGCCGCCGGATAGCCGAGGAGAAGCAGCGCCGCGGCCTCGTGTTTCGGGACCGTACCCGCGAGGAGGATGTCATCGCCGACCGTGTTCGGATGGGGCGCCGACACGCCCTCGACTCCAGCTTCGTATCCCGAGTGTGGAGGGAGATCATTTCCGACTCGGTGTTGCTGCAGCAGGAGTATGTGCAGGCGAAGCTCAACGGGAGTGAAGATGCCGAGGTCGTTGCCTTCCAAGGGATCGCAGGGTCTTACAGCCACCTCGCCGCCGCACAGTTCTTCGCTTCGAAGCGCACCAACGTCTCGTACCTTCACTGTGGGCAGTTCGCAGATGTCGTCGCCGCCGTCGAACAAGGACGCGCAGGGATCGGCGTGCTGCCCACCGAGAACACGACATCGGGTGGCATCACCGAGGTGTACGACCTGCTGCTGCACAGCCGGCTGCCGGTGGTGGGTGAGATCAAGCTGAAGGTAGACCACTGTCTCCTCGGCCTTCCCGAGTCCACTGTGGACGGTCTCACCACGATCTACTGTCATCCACAGGCGGTGTTGCAGTGCGGCGCTTTTCTCTCCGAGCTGAAAGACTGCCAGGTCGTCTACTACGGCGACACTGCCGCCTCGGGGCTCCGTATAAAGGAACTCGGGGACCCGTCCATCGGAGCCATCGCCAGTGAGGAAGCGGCCCGCACCCTCGATCTCAGAGTGCTGCGATCGGGCGTCGGGGACCGGGCCCACAACTACACGCGGTTTGTCGTCATTGGACGGAGCCCGATTTCCGTAGACGAACGAGTGCCCTGCAAGACGTCTCTCGTCATGTCGGTGGGGAACGCGCCGGGTGCACTGTTGAACGCACTTGCCGCGTTCAGAGATGAGGGCATCAACCTCGTCAAGCTGGAATCACGTCCGGTTCCCTCCAACCCGTTCGAGGAGATGTTCTACGTCGATCTGGACGGCAACTCCGCCGAGCCCCGTGTACAGCGGGCACTGGATGAGCTCACCCGGCTGACGCGGTTCGTCAGGGTTCTCGGGTCATATCCCTCCCGCGATCTGAGACCCGTTACAGAGATCCCCGAGCCTGCGGTGGATTCCAGGCGACCGGCAGCCCCGCCGGAAAGGCATCGGGCGGCCGCCCCGCCACCACAGGCGAGCGGCTACCGCCTCGCCGGCCGGGAACACAAGGGCGACGACACGACGGTCCGTGTCGGCGGGGTGGAAATCGGCGGCCGTGGTCTCGTCGTGATCGCAGGTCCCTGTGCGGTGGAATCCTTCGACCAGATCATGCAATGCGCCCGGGAGGTGTCGGAGCGCGGCGGGCATATCCTCCGTGGAGGCTGCTTCAAACCCCGCACGTCGCCATACAGCTTCCAGGGTCTTGGCCTCGAGGGCCTCGACATGCTCGCCGAGGCCGGCCGCGCCTTCGATCTCCCTGTCGTCACCGAGGTGTTGACGCCTGAAGACGTCTCTGCAGTGGCGGCCAAATCCGACATCTTGCAGGTCGGTGCCCGCAACATGCAGAACTTCAAGCTGCTGTCGGCCGTCGGCAGCACACAGCGGCCTGTGATGCTGAAGAGGGGTATGAGTGCATCGATCGTCGAGTTGCTGCAGGCAGCCGAATACATTCTCAAGGCGGGTAACCAGCAGGTGTTTCTCTGCGAGAGGGGGATACGCACCTTCGAAACGTCGACCCGCAACACCCTCGACCTCGCAGCGGTGCCGGTGCTGCGAGCTCGCAGCCATCTGCCGGTGATAGTCGACCCGTCACATGCCGCCGGTGACAGAACTCTCGTGCCGGCGCTGGCGATGGCGGCTCAGGCCGTCGGGGCGCATGGGGTGATGGTCGAGATCCATCCGCAGCCTGAGGACGCATTGAGTGACGGGCCGCAGGCTCTGCCGTTCGACCAGTTTGCCGCGCTGCTGGGTGCGTTGGCGGAGTCCGGTAGGACTTCTGAGGCCTGACCGCCGCTAGCCCCCGTCGATGCCGACGAGCTGCACCCGGCCGTCGGCCGCGACCTCGACGACCAAGATGTTCAGGGCCGGCTTGCCGGAGTTGAAACACGCCTCGAAGCTGTCGTATGTTTCGTCTTGGGCGCAAAGGGACCCGTAGCCGTCTTGGACGGCGGCCTGCACATCTTCGGAGAGTTGGGCCCAGCTGCGTCCCACCCATCCCGGCCAGCGGAAACCTCCTTCGGCAAGCTGGTGTGCCGGCGACGTCAGCGACTCGACGACATCTGCCGCCAATGTGGGGTGGGCGGTGGCAGCGCCCCGCCAGCCGGACCGGATGGCGCCCGGGCCGACCACGGGGGTGAACTCGGATCCTGTGATCTGCTCCAAGGACCCATAGTCGCAGCCGGTGGCAGCGGTGAACAAGCGGCTCCGCATGGCGGCCACCGGCGACGGCAGCTCCTCGTCTGTGGGAAGCTCGGCAGCGAGGTCGATGCCCGGGCACGGGTCCAGGTCGGGTACCGAAGCCTCTCCACTCTCGATGGGGAGAGTGCCCACCAGGTCGGCGGAGGGGGCGTCGGCGAATCCAACATGTGTGCAGCCGGGACATTCGAGGTCGACGAGGAACACCGTGGCCGGAGCCAGCGCCGGTTCGGAAGGTGATCTGGAGAAAAGCACGCGGCGACCGTCGAAATCGTTTATCCAGGCCAGCGGCTCGGCTTCGGTTGTGACCGCAACCCGGAGGATCTCGTCACCTGCCTCGTCGGCGACCACCAGATCGAAGACGTCGAACGCCGGCTGCCCTTCGGCGTCCACGGCCGGCTCCGGCCCGTCGATGAAGGCGACACGACCCTGTGGCCGCCTCACCAGCGGTGGTTTCGCTTTCCCCGTCGCCGTCGGATCGAGCTCGGGTGGCGGCGGTTCGGCGAGCTCACCGCTGTCGAGATCGAGGTAGACAGGGTTGTCTTCGACCATGTACACCAGCGTGTGGGTGCCGGGAGCGACCCCGATGAGCGACGCACCGAAGTCTGCTTTCACCAGCACCGCGTACAGCAGTCCGGCGCGCACCCACCACAGGTCGAGGCTGGCGTCGATGAACACCAGGCCACCGGCACCGTCGTCGGCGACGGTCTTGCTTCCTGTCAGCGGAGTGGAGGCGTCGAAGAGTGGGCGGGCGCCGTCACCGTACATGGCTCCACCGGCGATGCCGGAAACGTGCAACACCCAGTCGTAGCGGAGGCCCCGCGCCGGGATAAGAGGCTGGAACCGGGCTCCTGTCGTCGTTGTCGTCGAGCCCGGGGAGATCGTCGTCGAGGTGACCAGTGTGTTGGCCACCGTCGGCGGGGGAGGAGTCGTCGGTGGCCGGTTGCCTCCGCTGAGGTCGGTGGTCGTGCAGGCACCTGCGACCAGTGCCAACACGACGATCCCTCTTTGCCAACGCAAAATGCTCTCCCGCTGTAGCGGCCGATTCTGCCTGGTCGCCGCCGCCGGCGCATCGCGACCGTATCAGCGTCTCGCCCTCCTCCTATCGTCACGGCGGTGGATGCGATGAAGCCAATCCCCGGCGCCGGTGCGGTTGTCGTTCGCGACGGGCTGCTGTTGCTGGTCCGTCGGGGAAGGGGCGCATACGTGGGCTCGTGGGCGGTGCCCGGCGGCCGGCAGCGTTTCGGGGAGGCGCTGTCGGCAACAGCACGGCGGGAGACTAGAGAGGAAACCGGCCTCGATGTGGAGGTCGGCTCGGTCATCTGGGTGGGAGACGCCATAGATCCCACCGATCCGCCGCGGTGGCATTACACGATCGTTGATTTCGAAGCCCGGGTGACCGGCGGCGAGTTGCGCGCCGGTGACGATGCGGCTGCGGCCCGATGGGTGAAACTTTCGCAGGTGCACAACCTCTCGTTGACGCCGACGATGCCGATGCTGCTCGCCGCATTGGGGGCTCGAGACCGCTTGGAGTGAAACTCCACCGTCCTAGCCTCGTTCCCATGAACTTGGGTGAGCGGGGGCGATCGCTGTTGGCACCTCGAGGCGCGGCGGCGTTTCTCGGGTTGGCTCTGGTGGTGGGGATCCTCGTCGGCCTCGGCGCTGCGCTGCTGATCTTCGCCATTTCGTGGGTGGGGGACTTCTTTACAGAAGTGGGTGATGCCGCCAATCTGGGGCGGTGGCTGCCACTGGTAGCCCTCCCCACCGGCGTGTTCGTCGCCTGGTTGATCGCCGAGCACTGGGCGCCGGAAGTCCGCGGCGACGGTGTTCCCGAGGCCACCGCCGGCCTGGCGATCCGCTCCGGCTATCTACCCACCAGAGCGGTCCCGTTGAAGATCGCCGCTACCGCGGCCACTCTCGGTGCCGGCGGGGCCGCGGGGCGCGAGGGGCCCCTCGTGGAGATCGGCAGCGCTATTCGCTCCCCCCCCGGCCCCCCCCCCCGGC
>CAZIEQ010000145.1:0-6500 GCA_964538725.1 uncultured Acidimicrobiia bacterium
GTGTCGGGTGTCACCAGCTCGTCGTGGAGCGGATTCCACAGCAGGATCAGCGTTGGGTCGCCGCGGAAGTGGCGCAGCGAAGTCTCGTTGCCGCCCACTTTGGGGCCTTCCCAGGTGGGGGCTTCCACTCCGGCGGCCAAGGTCGTGTGATTCCACGGGTCCATCGCCCACTCTTCGGGTGTTACTGCTCCGGGAGGGGGAACGAAGTCGAAGAGTCCGTCGGGGAACTGGGGATCGAGGTCGAGTTGACGGACTTCGAGCACGTATCCGAAGTCCCACACTTCACGCAGCATCAGCCCGGTGTCGACATCGAACCACAGCTCCCAGGTGCTGGAGCCGGCGTCACACTTGTAGCGAAGCACCGGCCTGTTCAGATAGGTGCCCATGCCGGCTTCGCCGCAGGTCTCTCCGGTGTGTTCGGGGGTCTGCGCCAGCTTGCTCAGATACGGCGGCTGGATCTCACTTTTGGCGGTGTAGATACCGGTGACGGCTTCATAGGTCGACAGCTCCCCATCCGCCCACACCAGGAAGCTGCCGGCGGCGTCGACGGCGGCGTCCGGTCCCGTGGTTTGAGTGACTTCCAAGCGGAAACCAGTGTCGGGGTCGTGCCACACCTCGCGGATGTCGAGGCCATCTTCGGTCAGCTCTTCGGGGTAGGCATCCTGGGGAAACACTTCGGCGACGAAAGCGTGGAACGGAGGCACATCGGAAAAACCCGGGGTAGGGATCACCATCGTCGTCGTTGTACCCGTGGTCATCGTGGTCGATGCCGCAGCAACGGTCGAAGTGGGGACGGCCGACGTGGTCGCGCTGGCCGGCTCGCCGACCGGGTCCTCGTTGCCGTCACCGCCGAAGACCGAGAGCAGTGCCGCAGCCACCAATCCGACGACGACGAGCGCGCTGAGGAGCCCCAGCCCGAAGAACGCCGCGGGGGAAAGTCGCCGGCCGCCGCCGCCGTCCCGGTGCCGTCTGTGTGTCATCGTTTCCCCCTGGAGACATCGACCACCGAGGGTGGCCGATCCTTTTCACGATATCCCATCGTGTTCATGTCGGCAGCCGGCGGGATCGTCTCAACTGATGAGCCTCGACGACGCCACCGGCGTCGCATTGTGTCAGGCTGGGAGGCGATGGACCACGAACCGACCGTGCGTTTCGAGCTGCGCAGCCTCGAAGAGGCAGCCTCCGCGGAGGTCAAGCAACTCGTCGAGGAGGCGCGTGCCGACTTGGCCGAGCGGCACCTCGGCGCCGGTTCGGGTCCCGACGATGCCATGGCCCGCATGGCCGAGCTCGCCGGCGACGTCACCGAAGTCTGCCGGAGTCTGCTGGTCGATTCCTTTCGCGCATCGACTCTCATCTTGCAGCGCCATCTACAGGAGGTGCTGGCGGCGCAGGGCCGCGGTGACTACGCATCGGATGTGCTCACCGAACTGGCTCGTACCGACCGGTCCAAGCTCATCGACCGCCACCTCCGCTCGCTGGTGGGCGACGTTGAAGCCGAGTTCGACGCCGCCTCCGCCGAGATGAAACACCAGTGGGAACTGTCACTCCATCATCGCGACTCCTGGGTGGCGCGGGTCGCAGGGACGCGTAAGGTTGGGCTGCCGGGTCGAAGCGGCGTGTCGGTGGTGGCTTCGCTGGTGGGCAGGCTGCGGGTGCCGATCGGTGTGCACGCCTCGAGGCTCGCCGTGGAGGACCTGGAGTTGCAGCGGGAGGTGCTCGGCCGCATGCTGGGCTGAGCCGGGCAGGGCAGCTGCCGGTCAGTTCTGGGCGGCGGTGCACAGAATCGAGGCCTGCCGGCCCTGGAATACCTCCTATCTGCTTGTGTTTTACCCCGGTAGCCTGCACGCAAGCGGAGGTCGATTCATGCAATGTGTCCGCTGCGGGGCGGTCAATCCCGCCGATCACAGGTTCTGCTCGGAGTGCGGCTCGGCTCTGGTGGCCGCATGCCCGGCCTGCGGCCACGCCAACCCACCGACCCACAGGTTTTGTTCGGATTGCGGCGCTGCGCTCGGTGAGGGGCCGCCGGCCGCAGAAGGCTCTGCCGTTGCAGCGGCAGAACGCCGCTTCGTCTCGGTGCTGTTTGCCGATCTGGCCGGGTTCACCTCATTCTCCGAGTCGAGAGACTCCGAAGAGGTGCGTGCGGTGGTGACCCGCTATTACGAGCGGGCCACCGACATCGTGGAGCGGTTCGGTGGCCGGGTGGACAAGTTCATCGGTGACGCGGTGATGGCGGTATGGGGCGCCGTCGAGGCACACGAAGACGACGCCGAAAGGGCGGTGCGTGCCGGTCTGGAGTTGGTGGATATGGTCACCGACCTGGCCGCCCGAATCGGTGTTTCCGAGCTGAACGTCAGAGCGGGAATCCTCACAGGCGCGACCAGCGTCGGTCCCGGTGGCAACGAAGAGCGCCTCCTCGTCGGCGATCTTGTCAACACCGCTTCCCGTCTCGAGGCGCTGGCCCCACCAGGCACGGTGCTCGTCGGCGAACCGACGTATCTGCTGGTGAAAGAAGGCATCGCATTCGAGCCTTTCGGCACCCATGAGGTCAAGGGCAAGGCGGAGCCGGTGACCGCCTACACGGCACTGCGGGTGGTTGCCGAAACTGGAGGCCGGGGCCGTGACGCCGGATTGGAGGCCCCGTTCGTGGGCCGTGCCGACGAGCTGCGCCTCCTCAAAGATCAGCTGCATGCCGCCGGGCGCGACCGGAACTCCCGTCTGGTATCCATCGTCGGGGAGGCCGGCATCGGCAAGAGCCGCCTGGTGTGGGAGCTGCAGAAATACGTCGACGGCCTCGCCGAGGCGATCTACTGGCATCAGGGGCGGTCACCGTCTTACGGCGACGGAGTGACCTTCTGGGCTTTGGGGGAGATGGTGCGGGAGCGTGCCGGCATCGCCGAAACCGACGATGCCGGCAAAGCGCGCATGAGGCTACGGACCGCAGTCGCCGAATATGTGTCCGATGTCGACGATCAGCGTTGGGTGGAGCCCCGCCTCGCCGGTCTGCTCGGCCTCGACGAGATGCCGGCTGGAGACCGCTCCGAGCTCTTCTCTGCGCTGCGTACATTCTTCCAGCGAGTCTCAGAGCGGGGCACCACCGTCCTCGTCTTCGAGAACCTGCACTGGGCCGACGGGGGCCTCGTCGAGTTCGTCGAGGATTTGGTGGACCGATCCACCTCCAACCCGCTGCTGGTCGTGACCGTCGCCCGGCCCGATCTGCTGGAGCGCCGCCCCGGGTGGGGGTCGGGCCGGCGCAACTCGCTGTCGCTACAGCTCGGTCCGCTCCCCGACGGCGACATGGAGGCGCTGGTGGCCGGCATGGCCGCAGGGACCACCGCGGAGACGGCGGTACTGATCGCTCGGCGGGCCGCCGGGGTGCCGCTGTATGCGGTCGAGTTCGTTCGCATGCTGATCAACGAAGGTGCCCTCGTTGCCGTGAATGGAGGGTTCCATCTGGTCGGCGACCTGTCCGAACTGGGCATTCCCGACTCTTTGCATGCGGTGGTCGGTGCCCGTCTCGACCGCCTCCAATCGGCGGACCGGGCACTCATTCAGGACGCCGCGGTTCTCGGATACTCCTTCACGGCCGCCACCTTGGCGGCCATCCGTGGCGAGACGCAGGCGACCACCGCGGAGCGCCTCAATACGCTGGCCCGCCGTGAGCTGTTGCAGCTCGTCGACGATCCCCGATCCCCCGGGAGGGGCCAGTACCGCTTCGTGCAGAGCCTCATCCGAGAGGTGGCATACAGCCGCCTGAGCCGCGAGGAGCGCCGTCAGCGCCACCTGCAGGTCGCAGACCTGTACCGGTCCCTGGAGGACTCGGAGGTGGCGGGCATCATCGCCAGCCACTATCTGGACGCCCTCGAGGCGAGCCTCACCGAGGCGGATGCTGCATCGGTCTCGGTGCTGGCGCGCCACGCTCTCGAGGAGGCCGCCGAACGGGCCCGTAATCTGCACTCATATGAGCAGGCGAGCGGACTCTACCGGCGGGCGTTGGAGCTGACAGACGATCCCAAGGCGAGAGCCGAGCTGCTCACCGAATCAGCGCGTTCGGTGGATGCGCTCGGAGACGTCGACGAAGCCGTCACTCAGCTTCGCGAGGCCATGGCCCTCTTCACCGCGGTGGGGGACGAAGACGGGCGGCTGGGTGCGGTGACCCGCCTCGGCGAGCTGTTCTCCAACAACTTCCAAGCAGACGAGGCAGTCGCCATCCTGGAACCGGAATACCGGCACGTCGGCGAGCTGAACGACCGCCTCCGTATCCGCCTCGCCACCGAGATGAGCCGTGCCTTGATGCTCGCCGGTCGCGACGAAAAAGCTGCGGAGGTTGCCGACAAGGCGCTGGCAGCGGCCGAGCGCGAAGAATGGACGCCGATCATCCTCAGCGGTCTCATAAACCGGGGTACCGCCCTGGCCAACATGGGACGGTTTCGTGAAGGGTCGGCATTGCTCACCGGAGCGGTGGAGCTGGCCGACCAGACCGACCATCTGTGGCATCAGGGGCGGGCGTTGAACAACCTCGCTTCCACCCTCGCGCTCGTCAATCCGATGGCGGCCGACGAGACCGGGCTGCAGGTGCTGGCGGTCGTGAAGCGTCTCGGGCACCCGGCGTGGACTTATCGCGCCGGTACCGACGTCGCCAGCAGCCATATCGATTGTGGCGAATACGATCGGGCGGCTGCGATGCTGGACGATCTCGACACCGGAGATGTTCCCGACCCGTGGGGGATTCTCATTGATGGGCTGCGGGGCCGCATCGACATGGCTCGGACAGGGGCTGAGGCCGGTGTGGACAGGTGGCGAGGGTTCCTGGATCATTGGGGGAAGCTGCCCGATACCCAGGCGCGTTACTTCTCCCAGGCGCTGCTGGCGCAGGCTCACATCGCTGCGGGCAACCCCGAGGCCGGCTACGAGGACGCCATGGCAGTGGAAGAGCTGTTCGCTGAGGTGTATCCGCTCCATCTTCAAGTCGCCGTCGAGGCTGCCGCCGCCCTCCGTGACAGCATGCGGGCAAGCCGTGTCGCCGAGGATCTGGGTTCGGTCACAGGTCCGGGTGCCTTCCTGGAAGGTTTGCGCTTGTATGCCGCCGCGGGGGTGTTGGCGCTCGGCGGAAACACTGAAGAAGGTGCCGTCGCGTTCACCGACGCCCTCCGCAGGTGGGAAAGTGTTGCCAGGCCGGTCGACGTCAACACGATGCGGGTCAACTTCGCCCGCCTCGTCGGCTTGGAACATCCTCAGGCCGCGGCGGCAGCCCGGGCTGCGCAACGATGGGTGGATGAAACCGGATCGTACGGTCTGGCACGCCTGTGGGCAGATGGCCTGCCTCCACACGAGACGGTGCCGGCGGTAGGTGAGTAGCGCCCTGGTGTCAGCTGCCGAGCATGGCGTAATGCTTGGCGAGGACCGCTTCGCCGAGACGTGCCCGTACCCCGTCTGACGGCGCCTGCGGATGGTCGACCCAGTCGTAGCTCCAGCTGAGGACACCGGCCACCCACGGCCGGGTTTCGATGGCACGAAAGATGGCTTCCAGCTGTCGTGCCTGCACGATTCCCGTTGCCGGAGCCGGGTCTTCCGGATGGACGGGAACGTGCACGGTGTAGAAGAGCACAGGCCGGTGCCAACGCTGCCACCGTGGGTCGACGGTGTCGGCGAACAGGGAGTCGTATGCGGCCGTCCATTCTTCGACTGTGGCGTCGTAGGGCAAATCGGGATGACCGGTGTCGTATGTGGTGACGCCCACCAGGTCTGCCAGAGTGGGGAAGTCGAATTGGGGGGCGGAACCCGAGACGATCAGCAGACCCGGATACACCTGGCGCACGTCGTCGATCATCGCAGCCACCCTCAGGTCGAAAGCCGCTTCGACGTCGGGGTTCCCGATGTGCCCCTCCCAGGGGAACACGTGGAAGCAATGCCCCGGCAGCAGCATGGCCTCGATGCCGGCAGCGGCAGCGGCGGCGGCGGGGGACATTCACACCCTCTCCGCCTCGTCGAGGCACCTACGTCAACAGTCCTCGCTCTCTGGCGCGCTAGCAGAACGTAGCGCATGGAGATGATGGCCTGGCGGGCAGATGGACGGCGCCTGCAAGCGCGCCAGGCTCAACAACGCAAGGATTGGCCCGCCGCCATCTCCTTGTTGGACCGGCTGGCCACGCTATCGCATACGCCGGCAGACTCGGCGCAGTTGGCTGAAGAACGAAGACTGGTGGTCATGGAGCAAGCCCTTCAATTTTTAGATCAGGGCAATTCGGACGCAGCGCTGGCATTGGTTGGGTCCAGCCTTGTCAGCGACGATCTGCTGCCTGCCCCCGAACAACAGGCCATCTTTGCCCGCTGGCAATACACGTTGACCATCCGTCCAGGCGAAGTGAACCTCGCCGGCGCATCCCCGGCGATTCCCGGTCGCGAACAGGATGCGCAACGGATGATCGATCAGCTGGCTCGCGCGTGGAATGCCGATCAACCCCAGCAAGGGCTGGCGCAGGCTCAATTTGACGGTAAAAACG
>CAZIEQ010000146.1:0-6490 GCA_964538725.1 uncultured Acidimicrobiia bacterium
CCGAACCGCTTCGGCGGACGCACGCGGTCTCGGCGGCGCCAGCTCTACGGCGATGCCGTCGGCGGCGCCCAGGTTGATGTGTGCCGACCCTGCGATGGTGAGCCGGTCGACACGGCCACCGTTGTGGAAAATGCCGTTGCGGCTGGTGTCGACCACCGTCCATGTGCCTTTTTCGACCAGGATGCGGAGATGACGCCGTGACACGAGAGCGTCGTCGACGATGACGTCTACCCCGGGGTCTCTGCCCAGGATCACGGGACCTGGCGGCTCGACTGTGAGGGTGCGCCCGCCGACGGTGATGCTGAGAGCAGCCGCCGTAGGGGCGCTTGCAGTGGCATTGAGCTGCGGCCCGTCGGCAGCAGCCAGATGGACCGCAGCGGAGGGAGTGACGGCAACGCTGGACACCTTACGACCGTCGCTGTAGCTGCCGTTGGTGCTTCCGGCGTCTTCGTAACGCCATGAGTCCTCGTAGACGAACCGGCCGTGGTGGCGCGACACGGAAGGCTCCGCCACCAGCACTGCCGACTCGGGGGAGCTTCCCACACTCACCGGCGACTCGGCCGGCGTGAAAGAGAAACTCTTGCCGGCCACTTCGACCCGAAGTTCGCTGTCAGCCACCGCGCGTGGAGGCTAACCGGTGGCGGCCCCCGCTACCGGACGGTCACCGACGATGCGGGCCTGCACGCTGCCGAGGTCGATAACGGTGTCGGCTGCGATGCGCACCGACCGGCCGGGCTCCACCGTCCATTCCTTGCCGTCTGTCGTCTGCGCCGCCCATGAGCGTGCCGTCAGGTTGCGCAGCCCCCACACATCGGGACGCTGCGGATGGGCCACCACCTGTGCCGTCGCCGTTGAGAAGTCGTACCGTCGACGTTCGGTGTGATGCGGATGCAGCTCGGTACCGGCGTTGAGCACAACAAGCCCCCCACGGCCTCCCTCACCGAGCTCGAGGCGGGGCACCGAGCCCATCACATGACCGCAATTCCAACAGGTGGCACCGGCATCACCGGTGAAGAAGTTCTCTGCGAGACACGACGGACAGGCGGCTATCGAGTCCCGCAGGCGGCTCATGGCGAGCCTCCACTCGGATTCCTGCACCCGCTCATCCGGGTCGGTGACACCCACGGTGAACGCCCGAACGAACAGGTCGCGTATGAACCCTGGGTAGAGAGGCCAGAAGATCAGCGGATTGGGGTGCAGCTTCGGATCGGGGCGGTTGGAGAGATCGTCGGGGTGGAATATGAAGACGGGATCTTCACCGTAGAGCTGATTCTGCTCGGCGATGTCGAAACATCCGATGGCGGCCTCGCGGGCACCTTCGAACGGATGGTGCATGCAAAACATGTAGAAGAACAGCACCGCCAGTGAGAACAGGTCGGTTGTCCGATTCGGCGTTGGGAACCGTCCCGCCATCAGGTCCACGATGACCTCCGGCGCCATGAACTTTGGGGTGCCCGCTATTCCCGCAGGCCGCCCATCTATGCGGACGTTGTCGTTGTCGCAGATGAGGATCCCGCCGGAGGCGGGGTCGAGAAACACGTTGCCGAAACTGATGTCGAGGTAGCACAGGCCGCTGGCGTGCAACTGCAGAAAAGCGTCGGCCATCTCCAAAGCGGCGGTGGTCAAAGCACGGAAAGAAGGATCGACCGAACGCTGCATGATGTCCATCATCGAATAGAAACGCGGCGCCCGCACCTCCATCAGATATCCGAAACCTTCGCTGTCCTCGACCAGGTCGAGTGGCCACAGAAAACGCGCATCGGGACTTCCCCGGCTCACCAGTTCGCGCAGCGCGGCCAGCTGATCCTCGGTTGCCGTCGTTGGGAAATACCACTTCAACGCGAAGGCGGAGCCTTGGGGTGCCCGCACCATCCACACCTGGCCTTGACCCCCTTCACCCAGCATCTCCTCGGCCACGTACATGGCTCCGGTGAGCCGGGCCCGCAGCTGCGAGCCTGCCTTGATGCCGGTCCAGATGGGCACCACCTCCTGTGGGAAGGATACATGTCGGCTGTAGGCTCGGCCCATGACTCAAGCGACGGTGAGCCGTCCGGGAGGACAGCTGGCCAAACGACCGCTGCACTTCTTCTTCCTCGTCGACTGTTCAGGGTCGATGGGCCTCGACGGCAAGATCCAGGCTCTCAACACGGCCGTGCGGGAAGCAGTGCCCCACATGCGCCGCGCCGCCGACGACAACGTCAACGCCGACGTCTTCGTGCGGGCGGTGCGCTTCTCAGACGGGGCACACTGGCATGTCGAGAAGCCCACTCCGGTCCACCAGTTCACCTGGAAGAACGTCACCGCACATGGCCTCACCGATCTGGGGGCGGCGCTCGAGTTGCTGGCCGCCGAGCTGACGACGCCTCCGATGCCTGAGAGAGCATTGCCACCGGTTGTGGTACTCGTCTCCGACGGCCAGCCGACAGATGAGTTCGAAGGTGGCTTGAACACTCTCACTGCAACTCCGTGGGGCGGCAAGGCGGTACGGCTGGCCATCGCCATCGGGCGTGACGCCGACCGCGAGGTGCTGCAGGAGTTCATCGCTTCGGAGGACTACCGGCCCGTGTCTGCAGCCAACCCTGAAGCTTTGATCGAACAGATGAAATGGGCATCAACTGCTGGGCTCAAGATGGCCTCCAGCCCGGTGGCGGGAACGACCGCCCCTCTGGGTGTGAGCCCACCGGCCGCCGACCCGTCCATAACCCCGGTGTGGTGATGTGGTATGTAGCAGCAGCCACCGTCGCCGGACCCAGCCATGCCGCCGCCGGCAACGAAGACGCCGTCGAGTTCCTGCCGGCCGCCGGGATCGGACGCCGTGTGCAAGTAGCCATCGCCGACGGCCATGGCGGGGAGGCATACATCCGCAGCGGGATAGGCGCCCGCCTCGCCGTAGACGCAGCTCTGTCCGAACTCACCCATCACCACGCCCGCAACGGCATCGACTTGGATGCCATCACCAGGCGCATCGTCGATCGGTGGCGACGGCTGGTGGATGCCGATCTGGAAAGAGACCCCATCGACGGCGGTAGGCGAACCTACGGAACCACGCTGCTGGCCGTCGCCGCCGAAGAGGATCTCATCGCATGTTCCCAGATCGGTGACGGCCACATTCTGCTCGTCGACGACAGTGGCCTCGTCTCCAGCCCGCTTCCCGACGATCCCCGGCTGGTGGGAAACTTGACAACCAGCCTCGCCGGCAGCGAACCGATACGAGACGCCAGGATGGAGGTATTGACCGCAGACTCCATCCGCCTCGTGCTGGCTTGCACCGACGGGTACGAGAATTCGTTTGCCGACGAGGCCTCGTTCTTCCAAGCCGCATCGGATCTTCTCACCATCGCCGAGGAACACGGAGTCGAGGTGATCCGCCGCCAGCTGCCCGCATGGCTGGCCGAGACGACATCTGCCGGCTCGGGCGACGACACTTCGGTGGCCGTGATCATGCACGAACTTGAACCGCGGAGGAGTTGAACGATGGCCGACGTGTTCCTCTGCCACGCCTCCGAAGACCGCGCCACCGCCGAAGCGATCGTGGCGGCCCTGGAGAACGCGGGGGTGGGTTGCTGGATCGCACCCCGCGACGTGGCGCCGGGAACCGACTACGCACAGGCCATCATCGCCGGTCTGAGCTCCAGCCGCATGCTGGTGCTGGTGCTGTCGGCGGCGTCCAACGACTCCCCCCATGTGAGGAGGGAGGTCGAACGTGCCGTTTCCCGCGACCTGGTGATCCTCCCCGTTCGCGTCGAGGAAATCTCACCCTCACGATCTCTCGAGTACTACATATCCGACACCCAATGGTTCGAAGCTCCCGGCGGCGACATCGCCGGCCAGGCCCGCCGGTTGGTGGAGACGGTGCGGCGCCGACTGACACTGGGGGAGACGGTGATAGCGGCGGCGGCCCCCCCTGTGCCGGAGGATCTCGGCCCTGTGGAAGCTGCCCTCTTCCGCCTGGTGGACCGTTACGGGCCGGGCCTGGGCAGCGACCCGCGCCGGGTGGGGGCGTTGCTGCGTGACCTTGCCGGGGAGCGCCGTTCCGAAATCGCCGCAGTCGTCGCCGCCGCCGAGGAGGGAGTGCCCGAAGGCCTCGGCGCCGCCGGAGACACCATGACTGCGGCCACCATTCGCCGCCTCACCGATTCGCTGCGCGACAACCGGGCATTGGCCCCCAAGGCTGCCGAGTCGGCCGTGCGGGCCTGGGCAACTGCACTTGGAGTCCATGTCGCATCCGCTGCCGCGCCGCCGCCGGCGGAGCAACCACGGTCCGACGCAGTGCCCCCGACCGAACATGTCTCGCGGCATCAACCTCCTCGAGAAGCGGTACGGCAGAGCAGCCCGCCGCAGGCAAGACGCCCGTCCGGTCTGCGCCGCCTCGCCCCGATTCTCGGGGTCGGCGGGGCTGTGGCCGCGGTGGTGATCGCAGTCGCGGTGACCCGAGGCGGTGACGGCGGAGGCACCGACACCCTTCCGCCGGTTTCGTCGACGCCGTCGACCGCTCCTTCTTCGACTACATCTGTAACCGACCCGTCGACGACGGCCGTCACCACTGCGACGACCACGGTGACGACCGGCGCGGTGGCCTCCAGCCCGGTCACCGACTCGACTGGGACGTTGTCCACCGTACGTCCCAACGACTGGGATTACAGCCAGTTCGACGGTCACATCTACAGCGCGGTCAACATCGACGACTGGACGGCCGAATACAACGAGCGCGGATGGAAAACCGAGGCGCATACCCCCGGTTTTCGCCTTTCTATTTTCACCGACGACCGGGCATCCGACTCCTTCATGCAGCAGGTTCTCAACGGTTCCGAAGTCCCTGCCAACTGTGACTTCGACGGCCAGGCCCCGTCACAGCTCAGCGGTGAATACAGCGCCTGGGTGAACAGCTACTCCTGCGACGGCGGGGGAACCTACGAGCTGTGGACGGTGTGGGAACCGGCATATCCCAGCTATTTCGTGGTGTTCGAGGCCTACTACGTGACGACAGACCAACTGGACGCGGTGCAGCAGGCGTTCGCCTCCTCACTGTGGATCAGACCCTGAGCCTTCACCCCCTGCGGGCCACCCGCCAGCTCGTATGCTCGGTCGAGATGGCTTCTTCGGCCTGGTTGACGAAGTCGACCCACGTTTCCTCGTCGTCCACGTTCTGCAGATACGCCCGCATGGCCATCAGCTCATGGGCGGTCATCCCATATGCCCGCGCCTGCCGCTGGTGACGGCTGACACCGGTCCACGTCCCGATCAGACCCGCCGAATATCCGGCGACGTTGAGGACGTTGACCGTCACCCACCCGGCTACTTGCAGCAGCCCGAAGACGACCGCAACCGCGCTGGCGGCGAAGAACGCCGCGTCCCACCGGCGGGAACGCACCGCGTTGCGATGCGAACGGGCCGAATACCAGTCGATCTGATCCTCGATGCGGCCCTCCTCATAGGCGGCTACTCGCTCTGCGAGCGGCATGCTGCGGAGTTGGCGCATGGCGGCGGAAATGTTGGCACCTGCGTCGGGATGACCCGGAATGGCGTCGCTGTCGACCTCCGACAGTGTCTCCCACAGCCTGGCCTGGAACACTTCGTCGACTTCGTCGGCTGTCTCATCGTCCACCGGAAAGGGGTGTACACCGATCGCATAGCGCCACGCCAGGCTCTTCACGGACTCCGCGATGAGACGGGCGTCGGACCACGAGTCTTCGAGGCTGGTCATTCCCTGATGCACCCGCAGCGCCGCGGCCGCAGTAAACGCGGCTGCGCTCACCAGGGCGATGCTGTCGATGTCGACTGCGGCCGCCACGCTGGAGCTGATAGCCCCGATCAGCAGCGCGAATATCTGGCCTTTGATGGACCTGAGGAATCTTCTCTGGGCGAGGATGGCGGTGCCGTCCGCGGTCGCATAGAGAGCAGGCAGATCCTCATATCGAAGGACGGTGGCCGGAGACATTACGGGCACTCTATCTGCCGTCGTCGCCGCCCCCCGGCGATGTGGTCAGGCACGCAGTTGCGACCGGTTACCGTCGTGCCAAGTGGACAGGGAACGTGCAGTCGAGTTGCGCCGCGCCGGAGTCCTGCTGCTGGTGGGAGCGGCACTGGTGGTGCCGGCCGGCCTGATAGTCGGACCGCAACACATCCTGCTGGACGCCCTCGATGGTTTGCAATGGGGATTCAATGATTGGGGAAGAGTTGCCGGAGGAACGCTCGCCTTCGGCATGGTTTTACAGTGGGCAGGCGCCGGCCTCCTCGGCGACGCCCTTGGCAGCAGGCGGGCACGCCACGCACGCGCAGCAGCCACCCGCGACGGCAGCATAGGCGCCGTTGCCGTTGCCGTCGATTCCCTCGGCATCCACACGCTGCAGGCCGGCTGGGCCGAAGAGTTCCATGATGCGATCGCCGTGGGTGTGCCCCGTGCAGCGACGATGACCCTCGCCGCCGCATTGGTCATGCTGGCGGGGGCCCTATGGCTCGGCAGGGTTCTGCCCCGGGAAGTCGCCGCCAC
>CAZIEQ010000147.1:0-6486 GCA_964538725.1 uncultured Acidimicrobiia bacterium
CTTCTTCCTCCTCCTGGCCTGCGCTTCCATCGGCTTGCCCGGCCTCAACGGCTTCGTCGGTGAGTTCATGGTCCTCATAGGCAGTTGGTTGTCTCTGCCCGTCTTCGCCGTCCTCGCCGCCTTCGGGGTGGTGCTGGCGGCGGTCTACATGCTGTGGGCGTATGAGCGCGTCTTCACCGGGCCGCTGGACAAGCCGGAGAACCGTCTGCTGCACGATCTCAACGGAAGGGAAATAGCCATCCTCGCCCCGTTGGCGGCAGCGATCCTCTTCCTCGGCATCTATCCCAAGCCGGCGCTCGACCGTATCGAGCCGTCGGTTGAGGCGATTCTCCATCGCATAGAGGCCGTGACGGACTACCAGGTGCCGGCTCACGGGCAGATCAGTGAGGTGGCAGGTGACTGACCTGTCCTTCGTCGCGATCTCTCCGGAAATCGCACTCACTGCGGGGGCGCTGGCCGTGCTGGGAGTCGACTTGATCTGGAACCCACCTACTCGCCTGCTGGCCTGGGTCGCCGGCATGGGTGTCGTTGCTGCGGTTGCAGCCGCGGTGTGGCAATGGGTCGACGCCGGCACCGCACAAAGCTTGCACTACTCGGGCATGGTGTCCCTCGACCGCTTCGAAGCTCTCGCCGGGATCGTGATGGTGGTCGTTGCCGGGCTCGGTCTCACCGTCGCCTGGCCGCTGCTCGAAGGCATGTCGCGGCGAAGGTCGGAGTTCGTTGTGCTGGTCTTCCTGAGCGCCGCCGGTTTCCATCTCATGGCAGCCGCCGCGGATCTGATGATTGTCTTCCTCGGGTTGGAGGTCGGCTCGATCTCTCTCTACGTCCTCGCCGGGTTCACCCGCCTGCGTCCCGACGCCGACGAGGCATCGCTGAAGTACTTCTTGCTCGGCGGATTCGCCTCCGCGGTGTTCCTGTACGGGGTCGCCCTGTTCTACGCAGCTGTAGGCACCACTTCGCTGGCGGGTGCGGTCGATTATCTGCGCTCTACCATCATCCTGTCCCCGGGCATTCTTCTGACGTCGATAGCGCTGATGCTCGTGGGCCTCGGTTTCAAGGTGTCTGCCGCTCCTTTCCACATGTGGGCGCCGGACGTGTATCAGGGGGCCCCCGGTGGCATCGTCGGTTTCATGGCGGCAGCCGCCAAGATAGGCGGGTTCGCCGCCCTGGCCCGGGTGCTGGTGGGGCCGCTGGCCGGCTTCATCAACGACTGGGCGCCGCCGGTCGCGCTGCTGGCCGCCGCCAGCATCGTCGTCGGCACTCTGCTCGCAGTCGTGCAGACGGACCTGAAACGGATGCTCGCCTACTCCTCGGTGGCGCACGCGGGGTACATGCTGACCGCCCTGGTCGCCGGGCGGGATGGAGTGGACGCCATGTGGTTCTACCTCGCAACCTATGTGTTGCAGATCGTGGGCGCCTTTGCCGTCGCGGCCATCGTGTCGGGTGAAGGGGGCGGACGCACCCCGCTGAGCACACTGGCCGGAATGTCGACCCGGTCGCCGGTTGCAGCCGCCGGTATGGGCACCATGATGCTCGCCATGGCCGGGATTCCGCTGACCGCCGGGTTCATTGGCAAGGTGGCGGTGTTCCGTGCCGCCATCGATGTCGGCTATCTGTGGCTGGTGATACTGGGGCTGGTAGCCGCCGTGGCAGGCCTGTTCTTCTATCTGCGTGTCGTCGTGATCATGTTCATGCAACCCGCCCCAGCGGACGCCGTGCGGGCCCCCAACCCCACCCGAATCGTCCTTTGGGCTGCTGCCGCCGCGACGATCGTCATCGGCATCGTGCCCTGGCCGTTGCTGGAGGCGGTCGGCGATGTCGTTCCGCTCTAACCGCAGAGGCATCGCCACTGCCGTCGTGGCGGGTGTCATTCTGCTGCCGCTGCCGCAGATGTTTCCATCGATCGCCAGCAGCAGCAGGGTGATCCTGCAGGCCGGCGACACCACCCGGGAAGACTTCTACGCGGCGGGTGCCACCATCATCATCGAAGGTCGAGTCGAAGGTGATCTGGTGGCGGCAGCCCAAGACCTGATCATCACAGGGGAAATCTCAGGCGACGTCACCGCCGTCGTGCGCGACAAGGCGAACATTTCGGGGGTCGTCGGAGGTTCGGTACGCCTGGCGACGCAGCGACTCGACGTGTCGGGGACGGTCGGTGACGATGTGGCCGCCCTCGCCCTTTCGGTGGATGTCACCGGTGATGTGGGCAGGGATGTGCTCGTCACCACGGGGCACCTCGACGTGAGCGGCCGGGTAGGGCGCGACGTCGCCGGCCAGATGCTGCGTGCCGATCTCGACGGGTCGATCGGTCGCGATGTGGAGATCGCCGTCAGGGACCTCGACCTGGGACCCAACCTGGCGGTGGGCGGCGACCTCACCTACCGGGCACGGGGGGAAGCAGACGCCGCCGGCGGAGCCACGGTGGCAGGCCAGTTCGTGCGCAGACCCTCGGTGACACCGTTCTGGCTACGCGTCTTGCAGCGCGTCTTCAGCATCGTCACGCTGCTCGGGTTCCTCTTCGCCGGCATCGTGCTGCTGTGGCTGGCGCGTTCCACGCTGCCGCGTGCCGCCGGCGCCGTGTACGCCAAGCCATGGTCGACCTTGGGTATCGGGCTTGCCGTCGTGGTCGGCACCCCGCTGGCGGTCGTCATGTTGGGAGTCACCCTGGTTGGGCTGCCGCTGGCCATCCTGCTTCTCGTGCTGTGGCTGCTGGCACTGTTCCTCGGCCCGCTGCCGGCCATCGTGGGAGCCGGGGAGAGGTTGCTGCGCGGCCGGGGCGCCCTATATGGGGGACTGGTGGTGGGCACACTTGTGTGGCGGGGGGCCATGTTCTTGTTGCCCGCCATGGGTGCATTGCTGTACGTGGCGGCGTTGCTGTGGGGTGTAGGGGGCTGGGTACAGGGTGCGGTCGGGGCCCGGGCGGCCACCCGCGGACCGGCGACGTCGCTGCCTGTCGGCACGGTGAAGGTCCGCAAGGTTCCCGACGACTGGCAGCCTCCGCTGGCGCCGCTACCTTCCGGCGACGAGTAACGGCACCCGGATCTCTTCTTCGGTCAGTCCCCCATGGCCGCCGATGAGGCGGCGGTCACTGAAACGGTGCAGGAGGATTCTGCCGGGGTCGGCCACCAGCGCCCCATCGGGTGCCCGTCCCGCGAAGCTGGCGTGCACCGGCCCGTCACCCCACCATGTTCCCATGGCATCGCCGGGCACCCAGATGGCCGGGAGTTTCGCCGCTAATGACTTGCCATCGCCTTTGACGAACATGACACGCCCATCGCCGTAGAAGATACGGTCTTCATGGTCTGCCCTGTCGATCTCGTGACGGCGTTCGGGGGGAAAGTCGACATGGCCGTGGTCGGCGGTCCCGACGGCAGCGACCCCTGCGGGTAGCCGGGCGACGAGGCGGCTCCAGGAGCCTTCCACCGCCTGGAGTGCCCGCATGTATCGGTCGGAGTCCTGCCCGGCGACGTGGGCGGCGAAATCGACGTGGGGCAGGTACAGCAGCACCAGCCGGCCCGGCGGCCTCGCCAGATCGACGGTCGCTGCCACAGCATCTTCGAGATCCTGGTACCCCTCGAAGCGACAACCCCGGTACAGCATGCCGGTTAGTGGGGTGCCGGCAAAGCCGGCAGGCTGGACGGTGATCGGCTCGACACCGCCGGCGCGGAGTCGCTCCCACAGGTTGGGGCGGGGAAGGAGGGTGAGCGTGTCGACTTCGAGCGGATCTCCCCACAGCGTCGTCCAATGGATCGTGTTGGCTACTTCTCCCACGTCGGGCATCCACAGCTGGTAACCCAGAATGCCGTGTTGGGATGGAGGCAATGCGGTGGCCATGGTGGACAGGGCCACAGTCGTCGTGGTGGGAAACACCGTGTCGATGTCGGCGGCGTGATGGGCTTCCAGTCCCGGAGCGGGGGCCAGTTGCCAGGAGCCGAGGCCGTCGCAGACCACAAGCACATAGCTGGCGGCGTCGGGGATGAGAGTGCCGAGGTACGAGTGGAGACCGGGAGAGGGCGCGGTGGTGATGAGCCTCAGCTCCAATTCGGCGACTATGTTGAGCAGGCTGCCGCCGGCATAATCCGGCAGACGGATGGGTGTCACCTCCCGATCTTGGCAGAGATTTCCCCGTTTTGGCGTCGCTCATCGTCGCGGGGTGGCGCTCAGCAACGCCAGAACAGGAACCCCTCCGTTTTGGCGTCGCTCATCGTCGCGGGGTGGCGCTCAGCAACGCCAAAACGGAGGGGTGGGGAGCGGTTCGGAGCGTTTCTGCCGGTACCAGACCGCTTCCTATACTCGGCGGGCCGCCCTCTGGGCGGCGTCTGTTAGGTATGACGCCCGACCGTGTGGAGGGAACCGGTGAGTCGATACTTCCACGACTACATAACCGTGGCCGCCTTCGCCGGGATGGGGGCGCTGCTGGTAGCAGTGGCAATGGGCATGTCCCGCATGGTTCGCCCTCACCGTCCCAGCCCGGCCAAATCGACGACCTACGAGTGTGGGATCGATCCCGTCGGCGGTGGCTGGAGCCAGACCCACATCCGCTACTACATCTTCGCTCTGTTGTTTCTCATCTTCGACGTCGAAGCCGTCTTCGTCTTTCCCTGGGCGGTGAAGCTGGAGAGCTTCGCCGACGGCGGCCTGGGAGGTTTCGTCCTCGTCGAGATGGTCATATTCCTGCTGATTCTCGTGCTCGGCCTGGTGTACGCCGTGCGCAAGGGAGTCCTCAGGTGGGAGTGATCGACAGGTTCGGCGCTCCCAAGCCGCTGTCCTGGCTGCTCAACTGGGGACGGCGCTATTCACTGTGGCTGTTCCAGTTCGGCCTGGCGTGCTGCGCCATCGAAATGATGGCGGCTTCGGGCCCGCGGTTCGACTTCATGAGGTTCGGCATCATCCCGTTGCCGGCTTCGCCGCGACAGGCCGATCTGATGGTGGTCGCCGGAACGGTCACCGACAAGATGGCCCCCGCCGTCAAGCGGCTCTACGACCAGATGCCCGACCCCAAATACGTCATCTCGATGGGCTCTTGTGCCAACTGCGGCGGCCCGTACTGGGATTCGTACTCGGTGACCAAAGGCGTCGACCAGATCATTCCCGTGGACGTCTATGTGCCCGGATGCCCGCCACGCCCTGAAGCACTCATGGAGGGCATCGTTTTGTTGCAGCGCCAGATCGCGGGCGAGGACGTGCGGACAAAGTGGAGTGAGCGTGACCGACAGCCCGTCTGAAACGCAGGTTGACATCGCTGCCCCGTCACCAGGTGCCGAAGTAGCGGCCCTTGTCGGCTCGGAGGAGTTCTCAGAGGACTTTGGCACCATCAAGGTGCGCGTTCCCAGCGACCGATGGGTCGAGGCGGTCACCGCGGCGCGCGATGGCGGCTTCGACTTCTTCTCCTGGCTGTCGGCGATCGACTGGGCGCGAGAGGTCGCGGTGGGCGACCCCGTGGTGGAGCCGGAGCAGATGGTGGAGCGTTTCGAAGTACTGTGCAGGCTGTCCACCACCAGCGACGCCCGCCACGTTCATCTATCTACCGATCTTCCCCGGGCGACTCCATCCATTGCCAGCCTGGTCGACGTGTTTCCAGGAGCTTCGTGGCACGAGCGGGAAACCGCCGAGATGTTCGGCATCGTCTTCGAAGGCCATCCCAACCTGGAGCATCTGTACCTTCCCGACGCCTTCGAAGGCCATCCTTTGCGTAAGTCCTTTCCCCTTCTCAGCCGCGAGGTCAAGCCGTGGCCGGGGACGGTGGACGTCGAGGACATGCCCACCACCGAGAACCCCGAGGGGTGACGGTGGACTCCCGCACGATGATGCACGTCTCCGAAGCCGCGGTCTCGATCGAGCTGCAGACCGAAGACATGACTTTGAACATCGGCCCGCAGCATCCGTCCACCCACGGCGTGTTGCGCCTGATCGCCAAGGTGGACGGCGAAGTGCTGCGGTCCGTCGAGCCGGTGATCGGTTACATGCATCGCGGCTACGAGAAGCTGGTGGAAGCTCGCACGTATCCCCAGATCACGGCGCTCATCAACCGTATCGACTGGGTGGCGGGCTTCGCCAACGAGGTGCCGTTCATCGTGGCGGCGGAACGTTTGATGGAGATCGAGGTTCCCGAGCGCGCCCAGTACATCCGGTTGATCCTGACCGAGATGGCCCGCATCGCATCGCACCTAGTGTTCATGGCGTCGTACCCGCTGGAACTGGGAGCGGCGTCGCCGCTTTTCTACGCCCTGCGGGAGCGGGAGCGGGTGTTGGACCTGATCGAATCGGTGACCGGAGGCCGGTTCCACCCCAACTTCAACCGCATCGGCGGTGTGAAGCCGGCCGCAGGCGGCGGCTCCGCAACCAGGAAGGTCGTGCAGGACCTACCGGCGGGGGTCCTCGCCGAAACCGACCGGGCGATGCAGCGGGGGCGCGCCGTGTGCGGCGAACTCAGCCATGTCGTCGTCGAAAAACGCGTCCTGCTCTGCCCGCACGCGCGCCGACGCC
>CAZIEQ010000148.1:0-6466 GCA_964538725.1 uncultured Acidimicrobiia bacterium
GGAAGACCTCGTCTGCGCGTCGGTGCTCGAAGAGTCGCCGCCGGTGTGGGCGGGAGCGGGGGGAGGGGCGGGACTGCCGCCCTCATCCTCGAAGCCGAGGGCGCGATCCTCGGCGAACACGATGTCACCTTCGAGAACCGGGCCATAGAAGTAGCCGATGGCGTCGAGACCCCACGGCCCCACCAGATCCAGAGCGTGTTCCTGGACGTATCCGAGGAAGTCCTCGCAGGCGTCGAACGACGTGAGGGCGTACTCGGCGGGGATGAAGGTCGGTGGGTTGCCACCTCTTGTCGTGGTGGTGGTCGTGGTATCCGAAGATGTGTTGCTGCACGCCGCGGCCGTCAACGCGACGACTGCGGCGAGGATGATCATTCGTTTCATCTCAGAAGTCCCTTCCCGGGGACGGTTCGCTGCTAAGACGACAGTTCCCCCGGCTCAGGTTCCCGGCGGCGACGCCGATTGGGGTATGCCAGCCCAAACTACGCTTCGTAATCCGGGCGCTTAGCTCAGTTGGCTAGAGCGCTTCCCTTACAAGGAAGAGGTCGGCGGTTCGAGTCCGTCAGCGCCCACCGGCGAGAAGGCCAATAGATATTGGCTACTCGCTGCGTCGGGGAAGTCGGGTGACCGGCTTCGGCATCCGCTCAGGAGGCGGTCTCTTCATCGAGTCCGTCCGCCGCCGCCTCGTCAGGACGCCTGTAGAGGTGCCCATAGACGTCGAGGAGGGTCTTCACGCTGGCGTGGCCGAGGCGGTCGGCGATCACTTTGGGGTGCTCACTTTGGGCGATGAGAGGAGCCACGTGGGAGTGGCGAAGGACATGAGTGCCCAGGCAGTCCTCGAGCCCAGCCCGTGGCCGGCGCCGCGGGGGCGGGCCGGTGGCAGCCTCACATAACAGTTTTCGGATACGGCGCGATCAACGAAGACGAGGACATGGCGCTGGCGGCGGCTCGGCCGATCGCGGCCTGGTTCGTCGAGACCGTACCCCGGTACTGCGAACTCGCCGGCCTCGACCCGAAGGTCTCCGAGCAGGTTCATGCCACATATGCCGGGGGGGAGTTCCAAGAGGCACGGCAAGCGGCGAGCTTGCTGCCGGACGAGTACGTGCGCAAGATGGCGTTTGCCGGCAATCAGGCACATGCGGTGAGCCACATAGAGTCGCTTCTCGATGCCGGTGTCGACTCGATCAGCGTTTTCCCGCTGGGAAACGCCTGCGAGGAAACGGTCGAAGCCTTCGCTGCAAGTGTGGAGGCCTGTCGATGATGACGGCTTGGCGCAGAATCGGACGACCCCGGAGATAGCAGATGGATAACCCTCCCTGGAATCAGCCTCTAACGCCCCTAGCGTTCCTGGATCGCTCCGCCGGCGTGTTCGCACGACGGACGGCGGTGGCCGACGGTGAGCTGCGGCTCAGCTACGCCGAATTCGATGACCGGACACGACGCTTGGCCGGCGGGATGCACGCCGCCGGTGTTGCAGCCGGTGATCGGGTCGCCGTGCTTGCTCCCAACACGCACGTCCTGCTGGAAGCCCACTATGGGGTTCCCCGAGCAGGAGGGGTCTTGGTAGCGCTCAACCATCGGCTCAACCCACACGAACTCGCCGACATCGTGAAACATGCCCAGGCTCGGGTGCTGATAGCGGACTCCACGTACTTCGAGTCTGCTTCGGTCATCGCCGAAGCGAATCCCGAGCTCGGGGTCTTTTTGGCGGGTGGACCCGACGACGAATACGAGGCGATGCTGGCCGCGGCGCCTCGGCTCAACCATCCCGTTGCGGACGAATCTGAGTTGATCTCACTCAACTACACGTCTGGCACCACCGGGAGCCCGAAGGGAGTCATGTACCACCATCGTGGTGCCTATCTCCAGTCGCTCGCCATGGCATTCCACAGCAAGCTCGACACAGGCAGCGGCTTCTTGTGGACGCTGCCGATGTTTCACTGCAACGGATGGTGTTTCACTTGGGCCGTCACCGCTGCCGGTGGCACCCACATATGTCTTCGCAACGTGGAGCCCGGCGAGATCTGGAGAATGATAAGAACGGGTGAGGTGACGCATTTCAACGCGGCTCCGACTGTGCTCACGATGCTCGCTCGGCACGAGTTCGCGACCGAAGGTCCTGCTCCGCGGACGATATCCGTCGCCACCGGGGGGGCACCTCCATCGCCCACGCTTCTCGAGGAAATGGCCGCGTTGAACATGGACGTGACCCATCTCTACGGTCTCACCGAGACGTTCGGTCCGGTGACGTTGTGTGAATGGATGCCCGAGTGGAACGCTCTCCCCGTCGATGAGCAAGCGCGCATCAAGGCCCGTCAAGGTGTGGGAAACGTGATATCCGAGCGGATGCGTGTCGTCGACCGTCGAGGTGAAGACGTCGCCGCGGATGGCGAGACGATCGGCGAAGTCGCGCTGCGGGGCAACAACCTGATGAAGGGCTATTTCCGGGACCCCGATGGGACGCGGAAAGTGATGCCCGACGGCTGGTTCCGAACCGGGGATCTGGGCGTCATGCATCCCGACGGCTATGTCGAACTTCGCGATCGAGCAAAGGACATCATCATTTCCGGAGGCGAGAACATCGCATCCATCGAAGTGGAACAAGTGATCGTGAGTCATCCGGCGGTATCTGAGGCTGCTGTCGTGGCCGCGCCCGACGACGAGTGGGGTGAGATCCCGGTCGCGTTCGTCGACCTGCGACCCGGGGCCCATGCCACGCAAGAAGACATCGTCGGTCACGTCCGCGACCGGCTCGCCCATTTCAAAGCGCCGAAGCTCGTGATCATGGGGGAGTTGCCCAAGACGTCGACAGGCAAAGTGCAGAAATATGCGTTGCGGAAGAGAGCGGCCGCCATCGTGGAGGAGGAGACCTCGGAGTAGGTGGCATTACGGCCACTCAGGGGGAAGCCCGGGCGAGGCCCGTTTCAGTCGGCCCTGCAGAGTGGCCGAACACAACGCCAGGTTTGCTGTCGTAGCGTCGAGAGATCGTTGCGCCGGTTGTCAGGCAGCTTGGGGTTCTCTCAGTCTTCGCCTGCCTGAGATCAGCCACGCTACTCGCCACCGGTGGGTGGCGTGTTGATAGTCCGCGGTATTGGAGGTGTCAATCGGCCGGCGGCTCACCTGCACCGACATGACAGTTTCCCTCGGCACACATCTACGAGCACCTTCCCATGGGCCGCCCTCGAACGGCGATGCATCCTCCCGCTTCTGCCCTGCTAGACCGGCTCGCCCAGCAGCGAGCGGGCGGCGATCATGTCGGCGGTATCGGAATCCTCGGGGAACGCCTCGACCACCCGGCTCAGCAGCTGGGCGGCCACCGCCTCGTCGGAGCCTCCCTTGCACAGGCGGAGCCGGGTGGTAGCCGCCTTCAGCTCCAGAGTGACCGCGCCCTGACGTCTCGCCGCTTCGACGGCGACGGCTATCTCAGAAGCTGCGGTGGCGGCATCTCCCCGCGCGGCGGCCAGCTCGGCGGCCACCCGATGCAGCTCCGGGACGAAGGCCCCCAGCTCCCGCGACGAGGCGGTTGCCTTCAGATCGGCGATGAGTAAGGCCGCATCCTCGTATCGGTCGGCCTTCACATACAGCTCGGCCGGGATGAGAAGGTATCCTGGATCCGGCACCCCGAGGCGGGGCATCACCTCGTCGCAGAGATCTATCGCCCTTGCCACGTCGCCACCTTCCCCGACGGCGTACGCCTCGAGGATCTTTGCCCACGCCACCCAGTCCAGAAGCCCGATTTCCTCGGCTTTTGCGATGATCCAGCGCACCTCGGCCATCATCGCGTCCAGATTCCCATGCACCTTGTAGACCAGGGCAAGGGCCAGCCGGGCGGCCAGGACGCTGAAGGCGTGGTGCTGCGCCAGATCCACCGCCCGGCGTCCCGCCTCGACCGACGCGGTCGGGTGGCCGGTCAGCGACAGCATCAGACACGTCGCCCGGTATGCACACGAGCCGGGGTCGTGTCCACCGAACTCGGCACAATGGCGGACGTGCCATTCGGGCCGATACAGCGACCTCCCCGCATCGAGGTGCGCCGCCACCCGGCTGTAGTCGGGGATCTGGATCAGGCTTGTCCACATCGCATGGTGGGCTTGGAGACGCAGCTCGTCGTCGCCGGCCACCTCTGCAATGCCGAGGAGACGCTCACCTAGGGCGAGCGCCTCCTCGGTGGGCCGTGAGAAGTGGGTGGTGATCCACGAGCCCCACACGATCGGAAACTGTTCAACGTCGGGAAGGAGATCGGCGGCGAGAGCACTGGCGCGAACATAGATCTCACGTGTTTGGGGTGCTCCGAAGCCGGCGGTGGTGAACGAGGCCACACCGAGGTGGCGCAGTGTCTCCAACTCGAGTTCGGGTTCGCGCTCGGCCGGGCTCAGGCGCTCATGCTGCTCCAAAGCCGCCTCCAGCTGGCCGCGGGCCTCCACATACGCTCCCTGGCGCAGCGCCGCCGCCCCGGCCCGGGTCAGGTGCGTTTCGGCGGCGAGGATCGCATCGCTGCCGGCTTCATCACCCGACGCCGCCTCCAACCAATGATGGGCAAGCAGCGCGTCCCCGGCCCCGCGGCTCGTCAGCGCCTCGGCGATCGCCCGGTGAAGCCGGCGGCGCTGGGCAAACAGCATCGTGTCGTAGGCGACGTCTCTGCCCAGCGCATGCTTGAAACGAAGGGCACGCTGGTCTGTCTCGATCAACTGGCGGTCGATCAGCTCCCCCAGGTCATGCTCGATGTCGGCTGGGGCTGCATCCGCCGGGAATACGGCAGTAACCAGGTCCTGATCGAACGACCTCCCCACCGTGCTGGCCACCTTGAGCAGGAGCTGCTGGCGGAGAGGGAGCTGATCGATACGGCTGGTGATGACGGACTGGATGGTCTGCGGCAGAGCGAACTCACGGTCTTCGCCGCCGACGCCGGCTGCACCATCGGCGATCGAAAGCTTGCCGCTTTGGAGCATGGCGAGAGCGAGCTCCTCGGTGAAGTATGGATGGCCGTCGGCTCTCGCCGTTATCGCCGTCTCCACCGACGGCGGCAGGGCGGTTACTCCCATCCGGGCGCGGGCGATCTCCGACACCTGGTCGTCGGACAGCTTCCCGAGCACGACGCGGTCGGCATCCTCCAGCAAGCCCTGCGGGGCCTTGCTGTCGGCGGGCCGGACCCGCCGGGTCGCGACCAGGCCCACCATGGGGACCGGTGCACTGTCGGTGCGCTCCAGCAGCAGCCATGATGCCGAGTCCATCCAATGGGCATCCTCGAGAACGAGGAGCAGCCCCGCGCCGGCGGCGTCGACGACGATACGGGCCAGCAGGTCGCGGGTGGCTGCAGCATCACCCTCCGGCGTCGCAACCTCGTCGCTCTTCTCGGGCAGCCGCAAACCGAGTACCGGGTTCAGCAAGGCAGCCTGCTCTGTCGGAAAACCGCGGTCGCGGAACCGGCGCAGCACATGCCTGCGGCGGGCGCCGTCACTCCGTACAATGTCGTCCAGTCCGAGTGCAGTTTCAAGCACTCCACGCCAGGCGTAGTAAGCAGTGGCGCTGTCGATGTTGCTCGCCGCCCCCAACGCGACCTGAACACCGGCACCCTGTGCCCGATCGACGATGTCCTCCACCAGGCGCGACTTGCCGATCCCTGCCTCACCCTCGACCACGATGAGGCGAACCCGGCCGCGATCCGAAAGTGCGTCCACGGCGGCGGCCACCGCCTCAGACTCCTTCTCCCGGCCGACCATCGGGAACTCGGCCACTCGGGATCCCATCGCCGCCGGGGCGTCGTCCGACGGCCGGTAGGCGTGTGTCGCGCCCACGCCTTTCATCTCGAGAAGACCGGCCGGCTCGTAGGCGAGGCGATCGAACGACCGTGCCGTGTCCGAGTCGCACAGGATGTCGTCCTCTGCATATTGCATCAACCGGGCGGCCAGGTTGACGGTGTCTCCCACCACCATGTAATCGCGGCGGGCCTCCGACCCCACCGGACCGCAGAACGCGGCGCCGGTGGCGATGCCGATGGCGCTTCGCAGTCCGAGTTCCGCCAGTGCCGTCTCCACATCGATGGCCGCCATCACTCCCCGGCCGGGGTCATCTTCGTGAGCATTGGGAGGCAGGCCGAAGGCTGCCAGAGCGACGACTCCCTTGTCTGCTTCTATGAGCTGGTGGATGGCGCCTCCGTAGCGATGGACTTCCTTCTGCATCGCGACCACCGCGTCATGGATGCCTCCGACGGCCCCCGGTGCGGTGTCCAGGTCCAAGAGCCGGATGAAGACCGTCGTCAGCCGGCGAAACTCACCCAGCCATGCCGTCCCGTAGGCGGCGGTGCGTTCGGCTACGGCTAGGGGGACGTATTCCTGGAGGGCGCGACTCGCCTCCTCTGGGAGGGGAACCGGCGGTACAGGGGTGGGGTCGTGGGCTCCGTAGACCGAAACGAGCGCATCTGCCCGTTCATCTAGCCGCTCCTCGGCGATGTCGTCAGACGACGGAGTTC
>CAZIEQ010000149.1:0-6424 GCA_964538725.1 uncultured Acidimicrobiia bacterium
CAGTTCCGCGCCGCGTCGCGACGTGTCGCTCGCTCGCAGCGAGCGGCGAGCGTGGGCGCCGTCCGGGCAGCGTGGGCGGGGAAGGCAGCGATCCTCACTCCCGGGTTGGCGGCTCAAGGAGTCATCTGAGCGCTATTGGCAGTCCACCGCCAGCTTGCGTCCCGCGTGGGTACAGGCCAAGCTAGCGGTGTCGCCCGGTAGCCCTGGGAGTGGCGGCGTGTCCCGACCCCTGACGAAGAGAGGCCCATGGGTTCGCTGATAAAGAAGCGGCGCAAGAAGATGTCGAAGCACAAGTACCGCAAGCGGCTGCGGGCGAACCGCCACAAGCGCAAGAAGTAACCGGCCGATGATCGAGGGTCGGCAGCGGCCCCTCTTCGATCTGCTCCCCGGAGTCTCTTACCTCAACTGCGCGTTCTTCTCACCGCAGCTCAAGTCTGTCACCACCATCGGCCGTGAGTCTCTCACCCTCAGGGAGCGGCCCTGGCAGATCCAGCCCGGCGACATGTTCGCCCCCGTCGATGACCTGCGGGAACGCTTCGCGCGCTTGATCGATGGGGACCCGGCCGGAGTCGCTGTTGTTCCCTCGGTCTCGTATGGTGTC
Organism: uncultured Acidimicrobiia bacterium; assembly: GCA_964538725.1. Taxonomy (GTDB): domain Bacteria; phylum Actinomycetota; class Acidimicrobiia; order Spongiisociales; family JAOTWH01; genus CAZIEQ01. The sequence continues at coordinate 602 of CAZIEQ010000149.1, forward strand.
CAGACCGCAGCCGACAATGCTCCTCTCGAGTCGGGTGACGAGATCGTCGTCCTTGAAGACCAGTTCCCATCCGACCTGTACCCGTGGATGAGGGCGGCGGCGCGCGCCGGGGCGGAGATCGTGACCGTACCGCGTCCCTCCGATTGGGATTGGGCGGCGGCCGTGACCGCGCATATCAGTCGGCGGACCAAGGTCGTGGCGGTGCCGTTTTGTCACTGGACCGACGGTTCCCGCGTCGACCTCGACCTGGTGGGTGAGGCGGCGCGGGCAGCGGGGGCATGGCTGGTAGTAGACGTCTCCCAGGCACTGGGCGCCGTGTCGCTGTCTGTGACGCGCCTACAACCCGACTGGCTCGTGTGTGCCGGTTACAAGTACCTGTTCGGTCCCTACCGGACGTGTTACATGTGGGTGGCTCCGCGACACCGGGATGGTACGCCGCTCGAGGAGACTTGGATGGGCCGCGCCGGCAGTGAAGACTTTTCCCGACTGGTGGAGTACAGCAACGAATACCGCGGTGGTGCTGCCCGTTTCGACTCGGGAGAGCCCATAGATTTCGTCACCACACCGATGGCGGTTGCCGCACTCGACCAGGTCTTGGAATGGGATCCAGACGCGGTGGGCGCGTATGTGGAACCGCTGACTGCCAGGGTTGAGGACTTCGCCGTTGCAGCCGGATTCGCGGCGGTTCCCGCCGGCCGCCGGCTTCCTCATCTGCTCGGGTTCCGGTTTCCCGACGGCCCTCCGGAGGGGGTGGTGGAGCGACTCGCCGAGCAGCGGGTGTTTGTCAGCCTGCGCGGCAATTCCGTCAGGGTGGCGCCGCACGTCTACAACGACGGCGATGATGTCGACCGGCTGTTTGCCGCCATAGGAAGGTGACCGGGGGCGAGTTGCGACGCCGCCGTTGCATACTGTTTCCATGGCTGTTCATTACGAGAACCTGGGCAACACGGCTGTCATCACAATCTCGCGTCCGCAGCGGCGCAACGCGATCGACCGGGAAACGGCGATCCAGCTCGCCACCGCCTGGCAGCGGTTCGCTGCCGACGAGGCCGGACATGTGGGCATCCTCACCGGAGCAGGTGGAAACTTCAGTGCTGGAGCCGACCTGAAAGCAATGGATCTACACCCCGGGGAGGGTGGGTTCCTCGGGTTCACCCGGCTGCGCTGCCCCAAACCGACGATCGCCGCAATCGACGGTTACTGCGTCGCCGGAGGACTGGAGATGGCCCTGTGGTGTGATCTGCGGGTAGCGGGTGACGGGGCGGTGTTCGGCTGCTTCGAGCGGCGCTGGGGTGTGCCCCTCGTCGATGGGGGTACCCAGCGTCTGCCGCACATCGTTGGGCTCGGCAGGGCTCTTGACATGATCCTCACCGGGCGGGCGGTGGATGCCGCCGAGGCCCACGACATCGGCTTGGTCAATCGTGTCGTCGTATCGGGTGAGGAGTTGCAGGCTGCATTGGAGATTGCTGACACCATCGCCGCCGCGCCTTTCCAAACCGTGCGCTCCGACCGAGCCGCCCTGTACGACGGGTTCGATGCCTCACTGCGCGGCGGGCTGTCGGCGGAGGACCGCCGGGGACGGCAGGTGATGTCGGTAGCCGTTGCGGGTGCTGCCCGCTTCGCCGCCGGGGAGGGACGGCACGGGTCCAGAGTCAGCGATCTTTGAGGAATTCTTCGATCTCACGCACCATCTCGGACGGATCGACCTGCTCCAAACTGGCCCCCCCTGACTCTGCCAGTGCTTCTTCCAACTTACGCACCATGGCGGTGAGGTCTGCCGACGACTTGGTGGCGGCATCGACACGCGCCATGAACTCCGCAGCCACCCGGTCCAGCTCGCTCGTGTCGAAGCGCACACCGAGGACTTCCCCCGCCTTTTCCAGTAAGGCCGCCATAGCTTTCGGGTTGGCATTGGCTGCCAGGTAGTGTGGGGTGGCGGCCCACAGGCTGACGGTCTCTATGCCTTCCTCCCGACATGCCTCCAGGACGGCGCTGATGATCCCGGTGGGTCCCTCGTACCGGGATCCAAGCAGGTCGTGTTTGCTGACCAGTGCGGGGTCGGTTGCCACCCCGACTATGGGAACCGGCATCGTGTGGGGAACCTGTCCGACGAACGCGCCCAGCGTCACTACCCGCTCCACGCCGACGCTGCTGAAGATGTGGGCAAGCATGCGGGCGAACGTCTTCCAGCGGACGTTCGGTTCGGGGCCCAGTACAACAACGAGATCCCGTTCTCCTTCCAGGGTGAGGCCGTAGATGCGGGTTGTGGGCCACTTGAGGGCCCTGGTGCCGCCGTCGTCGATCTCCACCGTGGGGCGGTTGGCCTGGAAATCGAGGAACTCCTCGGGGTCGAGGATCGCAAACGGTTCCGAGTCGAACTGACCGAGCAGATAGGTGGCACCACCGGAAGCGGCATCGCAGGCATCACTCCATCCTTCGAAAGCGATCAGAGCCTGCGGTCGGCTGATCTGAGGCTTGTTGAGCCAGCGAATGGGATCCACACCGTCAGGCTAGTTGTGGACGCCTCGTAGGGTCCGGTGAGACCTGTGCCACACGGCCTGGGTAAACGCAACGCCGAGGTGAGGAGCCATGACAGGGCTGCAGCTGGTGTACTGTTGAGTGATGGCTATACAGCTGCAAAGGGCGACATTCGCTGCCAAGCTGATCATCCTGCCGGCCGCCTACCTGGCAGCGTCGGGAGCGGTGATCTACGGGGCGACCTTTGTTGCTTTTGGAAGGCCGGGGGAGAAGTTGTTGGGTTTCGGCCTCCTCTTCGTTGCTCTCGTCGTTTTTGCTGTGGCTCTGTGGATCACTTTTGGTCGGCCCACCCAATGGTTCCCCCCGGGAGAGAACACCGATTCGCGGTATTGAGCGGTGACCGATCTCGTCAAGTTCATCGACGATCTGAGGACGCTCGTCGGGTTCAAGACCATCGTGTGCGACAACCGCGGAGAGTTCCTCAAAGCCAACGAATGGATCAGGGGATGTTTCGACGGTTACCCGGTCGAGTTCGTCGAGTTCGAGTGTCACGGGTTGACGTCGATGATCATCAAACCTCGGGATTCGAGGCAGCCACGGATGATCGGCGATGGCCACATCGAAGTTGTCGCAGCCAGCGACGAGCAGTTCACCCTGCGCGCCGACGACGATCGACTGTGGGGCAGGGGAACCGCCGACATGAAGACCCAAGTCCTTGCCATGGTGTACGTCTTGCGGCGTCTTCTCTCCGAGGGGGATCATCACGACTTCTGGCTGGTGTTGACCGAAGACGAGGAGGTCGGTTCGGAGGCAGGGGTCGTGGTCGTCATCGACCATCTGCGTGCCAATGGCCTGTTGCCACCGGTTGTGTTCGCTCCCGACGGAGGTCCCAACTTCGGGTATGTGGAGAAGGAGAAAGGCATCGCGACGGTGGAGGTGGCAACTCATGGGACGGCGGCGCACGCCAGCCGTCCTTACCTGGCCGTCAACGCGATCGAGAGAATGTGCGATCTCAACGATGCTCTGCAGGGGCTGTTCCCTACCCCTTCCGGTGAGGAAGACTGGCGTCCTTCGGTGGCCATCACCCGCATTGAGGCAGGAACCGCCCCCAACAGGATTCCTGATGTGTGCTCGGCAACCTTCAACGTGCGTTTCACTGAAGAGGATGATCCCACAGAGATCGAAGCAACCGTAGCCCGTATCGCGGACCGCCACGGTGCCACCATCGAGTCGATGTCGGCGTCGGCTGCGGCCTACTACCCGAAGGAGGCCCCGGTGGCGCAGGTGTATCTGCAGATCCTGGAGCAAATCGCCGGTCATCGCCCCCGCATCATCCACTCCGCCGGGGCCAGTAATGGGCGCCACTATGCCGCCGCAGGTGACGTCCATGTGTTGATGAGCAATCCGATGGCTTGCGGTGCTCACGGGGAGAGTGAATGGGTCGCGGTGGACTCGCTGATGCCGTATCTCGACCTGGTTTACCGCACCGCCACGATGGAGTGGTGAACCTCAGGACGTGAATCTGCGCAGCCGCAGGCTGTTGGTGACCACCGACACCGACGAGAATGCCATCGCGCCTGCCGCCACCATCGGATGGAGCACTCCGGCGACGGCGAGCGGAATCGCCGCAGCGTTGTAACCGAACGCCCACCACAGGTTCTGTTTGATGATCCGCATGGTGGCCCGGGCGAGCCGGGACGCGACAACGATCAGGACGGGATCGCCCGACATGGCAACGACGTCAGCGGTTTCGATGGCGATGTCGGTACCACCTCCTACCGCTATGCCGACGTCGGCGGCGACGAGGGCGGGGGCGTCGTTGATCCCGTCGCCGACGAAAGCGACCTTCTTCCCTGCTAATCCGAGCCGAGTGATCTCGGCGGCCTTGTCAGCGGGAAGAGCCTCAGCAGATACGTTTGATATACCTACCGCGCCGGCAACGGTGGCCGCCACCGACGCCCGGTCGCCGGTAACCATCGACGTGCGGACACCATCGGCGTGGAGGCCGGCGATAGCGTCAGGGGCGGTCTCCCGCATGGTGTCGCCGAGAGCGGCGGCACCCCGGACGGCACCGCGCCAACCGCCGTAAACGACCGTGTAGTCGTCCCAGTTGGGTACGTCATAGGAATCGGCACCGACGAGACCTGCATCAGCCATCAGCTTCGCCGACCCGACATAGACGACGTCGCCGGCGACGGTACCGCGGGCGCCGCGGCCTGCCAAGGCTTCGAAATCTGCCGCCGGAGTGACCTCGAGGCCTTGTTCATCGGCACCGAGGAGCAGGGCACGGGCGATCGGGTGCTCCGAGGAGGCTTCGACTGCCGCCACTCGGGATAAGAATGTATTGTCGGTCGATTCCAGGCCGACGAGGGTCATGGCTCCGATCGTGATGGTGCCGGTCTTGTCGAACACGATGTGGCGCACGTCTGCCAGCGCTTCGATGGCCGGTGCGGATTTGAAAAGGACACCCAGCCGGGCGCCCCGGCCGGATCCGACCATGACCGCGGTGGGTGTGGCGAGGCCGAGGGCGCAGGGACAGGCGATGACAAGGACGGCAACGCCGACTCGCAATGCCCGGTCGGTCTCTCCACCGGCCAAGAGCCAGCTACCGAACGCGGCGGCGGCGATCGCCAGTACCACCGGTACGAAGATTCCCGAGACCCTGTCGGCGAGATGCTGCACAGGAGCCTTGGATGCCTGCGCTTCCTCGACGAGGTCCACGATGCGCGCCAGGGCCGACTCCGAGCCGATGGCGGTGGCCTCGACTAGGAGACGGCCGTGCTGGTTGACCGTGCCTCCGTACACCAATGCACCCTCGGCCTTGTCGACCGGCCGGGACTCTCCGGTGAGCATCGACTCGTCGACTTCGGAGGATCCTTCGACGACTCGCCCGTCGGTGGGAAGCTTGTCTCCTGGTCTGATCACCATCAGGTCACCGACACCGACCTCGGCGACGTGGACACTGCTCTCCCCATCGGCAGTGAGGAGTGTCGCGGTGTCCGCTCCCAGTTCCAGCAGGGACGTGATGGACCGCGAAGCGCGCCTCTTGGCACGCGCTTCGAAGTAGCGACCCAGCAGGATCAACGTCACGATCATGCCGGAAGTTTCGAAGAAGAGCGGCCCGCCGGTCAGTACCGCCCACACCGATCCCAGGTAGGCCGCGAGGCTTCCCATGCTGATCAGTGTGTCCATCGACGTTCCACCGGAGCGGAGGCGCCGAATCGCGGTTCGGTGGAACGTCATGCCGAACCCGAGCACGACCGGCGTAGCCAGCGCCCATTGGACCAACCTGGTGGTGTCCGTCTCGTCGACCAGCACCGAAAGCGCCATCAGAGGTAGCGAGAG
>CAZIEQ010000150.1:0-6419 GCA_964538725.1 uncultured Acidimicrobiia bacterium
GAGCAGATCGCCCGTGTGGTGCGGTCGATCCGCAGGCTGAGAATCCGCAAACCGCCCTCCATTTCGGAGTCCATCGACTGGGCACGAACCCTGCTGACCCTTGGCATCGGGGAGGTGGATGCGGACGTCGCCCGCGACACGCTCAACGTGTTGCTGAAATACCAGGCTGATATAGACGTGGTTGCCGCCGACCTCGATCTGGAGCCGGCCGGGGGCTGAAGTGCTCGACCTCCTCACCCGCTTTGCTCGGGAGCTGCGAGAGGTTGGGGTGCCCGTGTCGATGGTCGAGGTGATAGACGCAGCGGAGGCAATGCGTCACTGCGATGTCGCTGATCGGAGCGCCTTCAGATCGACGCTGGGGGCCACGATGTGTAAGAGCGCCCGCCACTTCGAAGCGTTCGAGGTCGCGTTCGAAGTGTTCTTCGGTCTGCGGGCACCACCGGAGACTGTGGATGCCGAGCATGCTGACCGCGACGGGATGATCATCAGCGGTGGGGCCGGAGGAGGCGTCGGCGACGGCGACGAGGCCGATCTGCTGGCGGCCGCCCTCGCCCGTGCCCTGCGGGACGATGATCAGATGCTCCTCGAGGCCGTGGTCCGCCGGGCTGTGGATCTGCTGGCAGGTATGGAGCCGGGCCGCCCTGTTGGGGGTACCTACTACCTGTACAGGATCCTGCGGCGTTTGCAGGTAGATGACATGGTGGAGCGGCTCGTGGCCGAGGCGACCGATGCGGGCCGGCTGGCTTCCCTCGAACAGAGGCTGCTACGCGAAGAGATCGAGCTCCGGGTGGAGGACCTTCGCAGCCGGCTGCGCTCCGAGATCCGGATGCGGCTGGTCGCCGACCGGGGTCCTGAGGCTGTGGCTCGCACGCTGCGCCGCCCACTCGTCGAAGACATCGACCTCATGCACGCCACCCGAATCGAGCTCGCAGAGGTGGAACGTGTCGTTCATCCGCTCGCCCGCAAGCTGGCCACCCGGCTGGCGCAGCGGCGGCGGCAGGGCCGGGCGGGTCGGCTCGACGTACGCCGCACCCTGCGCAGGTCGCTGTCAGCAGGAGGTGCCCTGATCGACCCCCAATTCCGGCTGCCGAGGCCTTCCAAGCCGGAGATATTCCTCCTCTGCGACATCAGCGGCTCGGTGGCCACCTTTGCTCGCTTCACCATGCAGCTCACCTACGCATTGGGCCATCAGTTTTCCCGGGTCCGCTCCTTTGCCTTCATCGATGACATCGACGAGGTCACTTCCTTCTTCGCACCGGGTGCCGACTTCGCCGACGCGTTGCGACAAGTATCCAACGAGGCTCGGGTGGTCTGGCTCGACGGGCACTCCGACTACGGCCGCTGCCTGCAGCGGTTCTGGGACACATGGGGACGGGAGCTGACGGCGAAGTCGACCGTGATCATCGTCGGTGACGCTCGCAGCAACTACCACGACGCGAATGGAGCTGCGCTGCGGGAGATCGCGGCAGCCGCCCGCGAGCTGTTCTGGCTCAACCCCGAGGCGCGGCGCTACTGGAACACCGGCGATTCGGTGATGGAGACCTATGCGGCGGTTTGCGACGCCGTGTACGAAGTGCGCAACCTCCGCCAGTTGGAGGCTTTCGTCGAGCGGGTGGCAACTCCAACCCACCGTCAGGTGCGCAGGGTTTCATGACCGCCAGCCTTCTCGTAGCCGGAGGTGTCAACGTGGACGTTCACCTCTTTGGCGAGCGGACGGTCGAAACCGAGCCGGAGTATGCAGCCGCCGATCACATCGTGGCGGTCGGCGGGAAGGGAGCCAACGCCGCCCGGGCCGCAGCGAGCCTCGGTGCCCGCGCGTCGATCGCCGCGGTGGTCGGCGACGATCCGTTTGGGAGGGAGGCAGTGGCTGCACTCGACACTGCAGGGGTCGATACGACGGCTGTGAGGTGTTCGTCGTCCGCCGCCACCGGGTTTGCCGCCATCCGCCTCGAAGGCGGACGGCACCACACCCTTGTGTTCTCACCCGGTGCCAACGAGGAACTGGTTCCCGGTGATGTGGAACGGGCGGCGGCTGTGGCGCCGCCAGATGTCGTCGTTGCCCAGGCCGAAGTGCCAGAGGAGGTGGCCCGCTGGTTGGCCGGCGCCCGGTTTCCGCTTGTATTCGACCCGTGCCCCACGGGGCGCGCCTTTCCTGATGTCCTCGGCGGCGCCATCGTCGTCACCCCCAACCGTGTCGAGGCTGCAGAGCTGACGGGGATACCTGAAGACGCTTTCGATCCGTGGACCGCTGGCGCCACGTTGGTGGAGCGGGGCGCGGCTGCGGTGGCGATAAAGCTGGGCCCCGAAGGGACGCTGCTTGCCGACGCCGCCGGCATGACTCTCGTCCCCACGTTGCAGGTCGCGGCGACGGACGAGACAGGCGCCGGAGACGTGTTTGCCGCCGCCATTGCGGTCCAAATCGCCGAGGGAGTCCCGCTGACCGCCGCAGCGCGCTTCGCCGGGGTGGCATCGGCGCTGTCGGTGCGTTCGCGTGGCGTTGCGTTCCCGTCGCGAGTCGAAGTGGACGAGGCCTTGCAGCGGCTGGAGTAGGCAATGGGGGCTGCTCTTCTGCGCCACGCTGCCGCAGAGCCGATTGTGGGGTCAAGTAGCTCCCACAAACTGCCGATAGCCCGGTGACAGGCGAGCACAGGAGCCCTCATGGGTCAGCGAGTCCTCGTGGTTGAAGACTCACAGGTCATTCAGCGTCTCATCGAGGTGTGCCTCCGTCCCGCCGGTTTCGAAGTGGAAACCAGGGACGACGGCCCCAGCGGCCTGGACGCAGCCCTCGAGTCGCCTCCAGACCTCCTCATCCTCGATGTGGGCCTTCCCAAGATGGACGGCTGGGAGGTGTTGTCGCGGTTGCGTTCGGATCCCCGCACCCAGAGTCTGACGGTTCTGGTGCTGACTGCACATGCGCAGGAGGAGACCCGCGAGCGCGCCGACCGGGGAGGCGCAGACGCGTTCCTGACTAAGCCGTTTCGTCCCAACGACCTGCGGCGGGTGGTCACCGAACTGACCAGGGAGTCGGCGTTCAAGACTGCGTAACCTCGGTTTTCGGTTCACAGATGATCGATCGGCGCCGGTGGACGACCCTCTAGGGTCCGCTGATGCCTCTACCGACGGTGCGGCGTCTCGAAGATCCCCGGCTCATTGCCGGCCGTGGCGTCTACCTCGACGATCTGGAACCTGCAGGCACGCTGCACATGGCGGTGGTGCGCAGTCCGCTGGCACATGCCACCATCACCGAGATCGATGTGTCGGCCGCAAGGACGATGCCGGGGGTCGTTCTCGTCATCACTCCCGACGATGTGGCAGATCTGGCGCTGTCCCCGCTGCCGAGTCCCGAACGACGTATACCGCGGCGGTTCGCCCTGGCACAGGGGGTGGTGCGCATGGTGGGCGATCCAGTGGTGGCCGTTGTCGCCGCCCGCCGTGCCCAGGCCGTGGAGGCGGCCGCGGCCGTGTTCGTCGACTACGAGGAGTTGCCTGCCCTCATTGATCCGGAACAGGCCGTAACCGCAGATCCGCTGTACCCAGAATTCGGCACCAACGTTCAGATCGACAGGGCACGAGGAGACCCGGCGGAGCTCGACACCCTCCCCGGCCCGATCGTGGTCACCGGCACCGTTGAGCACCCAAGGTTGGTACCCAACTCGTTGGAGACCCGCGGTTGTCTGGCTTCGTGGACCGGTGACAACCTCACCGTATACATGGGAACACAGGCTCCTGCCGTCATGGCTGCCGAGATCGCCGCAGGTTACGGAATCGCCAAGTCGCGGGTGCGACTTGTCACTCCGGAAGTGGGCGGCGCCTTTGGGTGCAAATTCGATCTGGCAGAAGAGGAGATGCTGACCATCGAAGCCTCCCGCAACACCGGCAGGCCGGTGAAATGGGTGGAATCGCGTCGGGAGCATTTCCTCGCCATCGGCCACGGCCGCGCCCAACGGCATCATTACATGGCGGTGGCAGGCCGCGACGGGCGGGTGCAGGGGTTGTTCATCGATTCGCTGGCCGACGCCGGCTGCCGCCGCCGCTATTTTGGGGGGGCTCCATACACCCCGCCGATGGGAACCGGCTCCTATTCCATTCCCGTGTACGCCTGGCGGCAACGTGTGGTGTTCACCACCAAGGCGCCGCGAGGTATCTATAGGGGCGCCGGCCGCCCCGAGGCGACCTTGACCATCGAGCGCATCATGGACAGGATCGCAGCCGCCACCGGCATTGACCCGGCGGAAGTGAGGAGGCGCAACTTCGTCACCGAGTTTCCCTTCACCAGCCCCGGCGGTGTGACCTACGACACGGGTGACTATCACCGTGCACTGGACGCTTTGCTCGAGGTCGCCGACTACGACGGTTTGAAGGCCGCTCGAGAGGAGGCGCGTGCAACCGGCAGGTTGGTTGGGATCGGGTTGGCGGCGTACGTCGAGTCGACCGCGTTCGAGAGTTACGAGAGAGGAGAGGTGCAGGTCCTCGCCGATGGCTCGGTCCGGGTTTTGGTGGGCACCCACGACCACGGCCAGGGACACCGCACCGTCTTCGCCCAGTTGGTGGCAAGGGAGCTGGGCATCGCCGCCAAAGCTGTCGAGGTGGTGCAGGGGGACACGGCGGCGGTGCCCTTCGGGCTGGGGACGAGCGGTTCGCGGTCCCTCGGTCAGGGGGGAGGTGCCGTCCTGGGTGCTGCCCGCAAGGCGGCGTCCAAGGTGCGCCGTGTCGCCGCCCATCTGATGGAGGCCGCTCCCGAGGACATCGAGCTGCGGGACGCAACCGCCCGGGTGGCCGGTTCGGGTGATGCCGGAGTTTCGTTTGCCACGGTCGCCGCCGCCGTCCACGACCCTCGCAAGCTGCCGCCGGGGGAGACGGTCGGTTTGCACGAACACGATCAGTACGACTCGGGTGGGATGACCTTCCCGTTCGGTATGCACCTGGCCACCGTCGAAGTCGACAGGGAAACCGGTGAGGTGACGATCTGCGGCCTGTGGGCGGTGGACGATGTGGGCAACGTCCTCAACCAGATGATCGTTCACGGCCAGCGCGTCGGGGGGATGGCGCAGGGCATCGGACAGGCGCTGTACGAACGCGCCGTATACGACGATGCCGGCAACCTCATGACCGGGTCTTTGATGGATTACATCATCCCCGGAGCCGAGCAGGTTCCATCTCCTGTTCTGGCTCACACCGTCACACCTTCACCTCACAATCCGCTCGGCTCCAAAGGCGTCGGGGAGGCCGGGGCGGTGGGCACTCCGGCGGCCCTTGCCAATGCCGTCATAGACGCGGTGGCGCCCCTGGGAGTGGAGCACATCGACGTGCCGCTGTATCCCCAGGCGGTGTGGGAGGCCATGCAAGGCTGAGGATCCGCCGCGCTTCTGCCGGTCTCTTCAACCGACGCCTCCCAAGCGGAAGGTCCTTCCCCTCGCCCCACTCGACCCATACCTTGGGCTCAGCGCCAGTGTGGGGAGCCGTATGAGCGTGCTGACGGCAATCGTGCTCATGATCATCTCTGTCTTTCCCACCTCCTGTGGGTTGTTGGCGGCTCCCGTCGACGGCCCGGTGGTGCGTGCTTTCGCACCGCAGGGCCGTTTCGGTGGTCATTGGGGTGTGGACCTGACGGTGGCGGTCGGCACACCGGTAGCCGCCGCAGACGACGGCGTCGTGACTTTCGCCGGGGACGTCGCCGGCGTGGCCAGCGTCACGGTGAACCACGGCGGAGGGCTCCGCACCTCGTATTCCTACCTGTCTGCAGTCGACGTCACCATGGGTGATTCTGTGCTGCGCGGTGGCCTCATCGGCCACAGCGGCGTCGATCACGGGCTAGCCGTTCTTCACTTTTCGGTACGTGTCGGTGATCGGTACGTTGACCCTGTGCTGCTGCTGGGATGTGTGTCTCCAGGGGCCGGGCTGCGCCTGGTCGCCGGAGGGCGTCCCGTCTATGCCTAAGCTCTGCGGCGTGCGACGCGGGCTACTCGGAGGCACATTCGATCCACCCCATCTGGCACATTTGCGGGCGGGCGAAGCCGCCTATCACCAGCTTGGCCTCGACGTCGTCACCTTCATGCCTGCCGGCACTCCGTGGCACAAGTCGGGTCGCCCGGTTACCTCCGCCGATCACCGCTGGCAGATGACGTGCCTCGCCGCCGAGCCGGTCGAGTATTTCGAAGCCGACAGAAGGGAGGTGAGCAGGCCCGGCTGGACCTACACGGTCGACACGTTGGAGACGTTCCCCGACGATGAAGACGTCTGCCTGATCCTGGGCGCCGATGCAGCCGCCAATGTTCAGACCTGGCACCGGTGGCGGGATGTACTCGACCGGGTGACTCTTGCGGTGGTTCCGCGGCCGGGGACCGAAGGTGCCGAGGTCACTGTGGCCACCGGCGGCGCCCACGTGTGGCTGGACACCGCCGAACTGAACGTGAGCGGAT
>CAZIEQ010000151.1:0-6408 GCA_964538725.1 uncultured Acidimicrobiia bacterium
CTGAATCCGTGTGTGCACACGCGTGCTCTAGCGTCGCGAGACCGCTGAAGGCGTGCTGTCAAGAGAAGAAGAGCTGGGCGCAGAGAGGGGGGGGGGGGCCCTACCCGACCGCCACCTCCGCTATGTAGGTGATCTCCTCGTCGGCAGCGTTGAGCGACGGATCGACCTCCACCCGTCTCGGATACCCCAGTGTGGCGTACATCACGTCGAGGCGGTCGGCGTAGCGGTGGCCGACTACCAGGTCGAACAGGTCGGCGACGGTGAGCACTTGCGGCGTCCGCTGCAGAGGCATCCCGTCCCGCAGCACCGATACGACACTGCCGGCGGCGACGGTCACCGTGTAGGGGTCGCGGGACTCCGGCGGGCAGAAGCACTGTGTTGAAATGGTGAGCCGATAGTCGTCGATTCCCGCCGCCTCCCAGATGGCCCGCTGCGCCTCCGCCTCGGCGACGACGTCGCCGCCGGGAGGGAAGTCACCTTCGCCCACCGCCGACACCGAGACGTGAAAGAAGCCCGAGTCGTCTTCATAGCCGAAGCTGCGGGGCGCCCCGGATTCGGAGTCGTATTCGACCACAACCCGGGCTGCGTTGTCGTCGATGAAGGTGAACATGGCTTCCATTGTGAGGGGCTTGTCCGCGAAGTAGAGGCCGGTGATGTCGACCTCACAGCCGCTGAACTTGTCGACCGCCTCGCTGACCTCGGCGCCGGAAACGAGGATGACCAGAGGCCCTCCATACACGCCGCATGGAGGTTGGACCCCCGGACCACCGAACTCCTCGCCCGACTCTTCGAAGCTGACGGTGAGGGTGTAGTCGTCCAATCCGGCGGCATCCCACACAGCACGGGCGTCGGCCAGGGCGGCCTGCACGGCCGCCTCGTCGACCGGCTCCGGAGGTGCCAGCTCCCCTTCGTCGAGTACTCGCGGTGCCGTCGTCGAGTCTTCACCGCCGGCACCGCCGCTGGTGTCGCTGCCGCAAGCGGCAGCGACCAGCGCCAACGCTCCCAGCAGCGCGATGGCTCTACGCACAATCGTCCCCTCGCCGGTCCTGGTGATTGGACGCACCTACATCGTCGTCAGTTCCACCGATTGTGCCTGTAAGTATCCCGCGCCGCCTCACTGCGCTCAGGCCCACCTCCCCCGTCAAGCGGGGGAGGATTCAGCGCGGCGTCGGTCGATCCTCCCAATCCTCCCCTGGGAGCGAAGCGACATCGGCACCAACAATCCTCCCCCGGGAGCGAAGCGACACGGGGGAGGTGGCTCCGAAGGAGCCGGAGGGGGCCCGAAACGGGCTTCAGTCGATGAGACTGCGGCCGGTGAGTTTGAGGAACACGTCCTCGAGGGTGGAACGCCGCACCAGTGTCGTTTCCGGAACCACACCCCGCTCGGCGATCATCTCCTCTGTTTTGAAGGCATCTTCGGTATACAGCAGGATGCGGTCGGCGATCCCTTCGATTCGTCCCGCCGCCCCTGCCAGCGCCTCCACCTTGCCGCCCACCTCTCCGGGGGCAAAGCGCAGCTCGACCACCTCCCTGGGTGCATGCGCTTCGATGAGCTGGCGGGGTGACCCTTCGGCGACGATCTTCGCCTTGTCCATCACCACCAGACGGTCGCACAGCTGTTCGGCCTCGTCCATGTAGTGGGTGGTGATGATCAGGGTGGCGCCGTCCTGTTTCAACCGATACAGCCGGTCCCACAGCAGATGGCGGGCCTGGGGGTCCAGCCCGGTGGTGGGCTCGTCCAATATGACCAGGTCGGGCTGGTTGACCAGCGCCCGGGCGATGATCAGCCGCCGTTTCATCCCCCCCGACAGCGACTCCACCACCGACTTGGCCCGTTCGCTGAGCTGGGCGAATTCCAACAGCTCCGTCACCCGGGGCTGTAACACGGTGCGGGGAATGTCGTGATACCGCCCGTAGATGTAGAGGTTTTCGGCGACCCGCAGCTCCTCATCCAGATTGTTTTCCTGGGGGACCACACCGATGCGGGAGCGGATGCGCCGCCCGTCGGCACCCGGATCCAGACCGAACACCGACAGCTTCCCCGACGTCACCGGCGACACGGTGGCGATCATGCGCATCGTCGAGGTCTTCCCTGCCCCGTTGGGCCCGAGAAACCCGAACGCCTCCCCGGGGCGTATCTCGAAGTCGACCGCATCCACCGCGGTGAAGTCACCGAACTTCTTGCACAGCCCCCGGGCGACGACCAGCGGCTCTGCTGTAGGTGTGGCCATAAGGAAGGGACGGTAGTGGGCTCGACGTCAGCGACTCCCCCGCAACCGTACCCACCCCGCTCATCGGGGTCGCCGAACGGGCACGGCGGACACCGGGCGGCTCATTTCACCAGGCGCAGATGCGGTCCGTCTTCTCCCCCCAGGTCGACGCCGGTCATCTTGAAACATTCCTTACGGAGATAGGACTGGTGGTAGCCGGAACCGTCGGCGGCGCGGAACACCCGGGCGGCCGCCTCAGGTCCGGATGAATCCAACGCCGATTCGGCCATGGCCATGATCGGCATCCAATGGTCGGTGCCCAGCCGCTCCGCAGCCGCCTGGTACCGCCCCAACCTGTTGCCGGCGACGTGCAGCCAGGCGAGCTGTTGACGCGCCTCGTCGGCCTCGTAGTCGAGATACACCCGGCGGTGCTCAGCCTCCAAATCGAGGAGGATCCCCTCCAACAGATCGACGTCGCTCGCCGCCACCCGCCGATAGGGAAGAGTCTCTTCGCGATAGCCGAGTCCGTAGGGCTCCCACACCACCAGCTCGCACAGGTCCCGCCAGTAGGTGTCAGACGGTATCCCGGCGGCCGCCCAATCGATCTCCAGGTAGGTGTGCCACGCATCGGCACGCATCATCCCGACGTTTCCGTATGAGTCGTCGGCGCGGTCCGCCAACTCCATACCGGCGCTGTGGAACGCCCGGTAGAGGGCGAGCCGGTCGGGGAGGGAGCGGCGGGGACCGTCGAGACGGCCGAGGCGTCCCTCCAGTGTTTCCACCTTGCGGAAGGTGCGGCCCTTGGTTATGCGGTATTTGACCTCGACCGCCGCCCGGAACTGCTCGTAGAACGGCGCCGGGGAGAAGGGGAACGCCTCCCAGTGGCCGAAGCGGGCCCGCCGGGACAGCACCGCCCGGGGGGCTTCCCACATGGGCGGGGTCAGTGCCCTTCCTTCTGCGTGGCTGTCCGCGACTCTCTTGCGGGCCTTGGCGACGAGCCGGCGGTTGCTGGCCGCCTCGTCGCCTGTCAGCGTGTCGGGGGCGCAGCCGGCCTCCTCGAGACGGCTGCGCAGATCAGCCAGGTGCGACAGCTTGGCTTCGGTGCCGTCGCGTCCGGAGACGGATTGGCGCAGCTCGGTGAGGAATCGGTCTTCGAGAGCATCGAGGTCGCCTTCGTAGTCGAGGACTGCGACGACGCACATCCACAGATCCCAATGGGACCATTGCCCCTGCCACGGTTCGGGCCCGAAGATGGGCGGCCGGCGGGTTGTCACGCCCACATGCTGCCGCGGGGACCGGCGGCGCGGCTCCGCAGGTAGGCGAGGACGGTGGCCTCTCCCGCCGGGGTGAGACGCAGCCGCCGGTGCTGCCAGTCACCAAGCCGTTCCACCATGGAGAACATCTCCAACATCCGCAGCCCGTAGGCCGCCGCCCATGACACCACCCTCTCGCCGGGTGGCTCGCCGGCGGTTCGCCATCCCAGCCCGGCGACCATGACTGCCACTGTCGACCACAGCTCCTCGGTGGGGACCTCTTCGCGGTCCAGCAGCATCAGCCCGGTGAGCTCGCAGACCGCCTGTTCCCATTCTCCCGCGCCGGGAAAGTGGAATGCGACCGCCTTCCATGCCACCGCCGGGTCGTCGGCCATCACTTTGCCGGCTTTGGTCACCTTGGCGGTCCGGGCGCGGTGGTGCACCGCCCGGGCGGTCCGGGCCAGCTCGTGCAGGTCGTAGAGGGGGGTCACTTCGCTCTCCGACCTGGGGTCTCGTCCCCGGTGCTGGAGGTAGGGGTCGACCCAGCCGCGGTGACGGGCGGCATCCACGACGAACGCCCGGGCCAGGTATCCGGCCTGGGTGAGCCCGACCCCGTCGCCGACGGCGTTGAGGAACCACCGCAACGGTTCCACCGCCTCAGCCGCTCCTTGCGGCGGGGCTATCGGGTGCAGCAGCCGGTTGACGTGGCGGCCCCGCAGCCGGGCCACCTGTCTGCTGCGCTGGCGGACACCGTCGCTCCACCATCCCAGCCGTTCGGTGATGATGGCGGTGCGCCAGCTCTGGCCGGGCAGCTCGGGATGCGGCGAGTCGAGGGCGGCGGCGGCGATCTCCCGCGCCCGGATGCGCCAGCGGCGCCCCCCCGGTGTCAGCTCACCGCCGACGATGGCCTCTTCCAAAGCCGCCGCGTTGGTGCTGCGTGCCACCGCTTCCTCCGACCCCATCATCGACCCCCAGGCGAAGTCGTCCAGGTCGGGGGGGTCGATGCCAGAGGCATCTTCGGCCTTGCGGAAGGCACGGAACCCGGCGGAGCGGGAGGTGCGGTAGGCGGCATGCACTGCGGTGGTGGCGTCGGAGCGGCAGATGTCGGCGTAGCGGTCCAGGCCGAGGCGGTCCAACAGTACAGCGGCGGCCTGCGCCGCCCGTTTGGGTGTATCCGGCGGGCCGGCCCATTTCAGCGGCAGTTCGTACCACAGGAACCGTTGCAGCGATTCTTGGGTGATGACACCGACGCCTTCCCCGAAGGTGAGCCACTCCCACACACCTTCGGCATCGGAACCCAGCTCCCGGTCCTGTTCGCGAAGCTCCTCCAATATCCGGAGGATCCGACCATCGCCCATCGGGTGCCATGCTGACATGCGGCTTCGGGTGATGCCAAGCCGCCGGATAGATGGATGAACCTGCTCGTCTGGCGGGCGGACCGTCACCGTAGGGCTGGGGCCGGCCCACAGTCCGGATTCCCCGGAGCGGTGCGCATCGCCGCCGGCGATACCGCGCCGCTGAGGATGAACGTCGAAGCAGTCCGAGCCGCCCTCACCTGACCGCCTCCGGGCGCGACGCCACCCGCCCGGCTCGGGGCCGGCGATGGCGCCCGATCCTCCCGCCGGTTAGCGGTCGACGGCGAGGTCGGTCACCTCGGGGTTCACTATCCCCATGTAGTCGGCGAGGGCGATCGTCATCGCCTCGGTGTGGGTTCCGGCGTTGAAGGTGATGTGCTCGGCGGTGAGTCTCCGATCGACGAAGGTGCGCAGCCCATACAGGTTCCCGAATGGGGGTTCGGCACCCGGTTCACAGTCGCCGAACACGGCGCAGAAGTCGTCCTCTCGGGCCATGTGCACCTCGGATCCGAACACTGCTCGTGCCTTGGTCATGTCGACCTTGCAGGTCGCCGGAAGCACCGCCATCACCAGATCGTCGCCGGCTTGCAGCAGCACCGGTTTGGCCACGTTGGCGCCGGGCACGTGCTCGGCGGCGGCGACCTCATGGGCTGTGTAGGCGGTGGCGTGCTCATGCACCTCGTAGCCGACACCGTGGGTCTTCAGATACTGACGGACCCGTTCCGCAGGCATCGACCAGCTCCTTTCTTCTCCTCATCGTCCCCGACCGTCGTGGGACGAGGCAGGCCGGCCGGCCATGCCCCCTCTTGATACATCATTTCCCCGCCCACTTCCAGGGAAAAAAGGGGCATGTCTCCGCCGCAGGGTGTCGACGGCTACGGGTCGGCCCGCTGGGTGCGGTCGACGCCGTCGACCGCCAGCAGCACGCTGCCGATCTCGTCGCACAGGGCGGGGTTGAGGCGGAGCCGCACCGACCCCCGCTCATCGCGGATTTCCATCAGCCGGGCGACCTCGGCACCTGCGTCGAGCCGCCGCACCAGTTTCAGCACCCGGCCCAGAGCGGCGACGTCGCTGAGATGGACGTCGAGGAGGGCGCCGCGGGCCTCGGTGCGGGCCCGCATCACCCGCTCCACGGTGGACAGCCCATACAGCACGACCAGGCCGAGGGCGGTGGCGACGGTGGCGAGAGCCAACTCCCCGGCGCCTGCGGCGAGGCCGATGGCGGCCACCGCCCACAGCGAGGCGGCGGTGGTGAGCCCTTGAATGTTGGCGCCCTGGCGAAAGATGGCCCCCGCCCCCAAGAATCCGACTCCGGTGACCACCTGGGCGGCGATACGGGAGTGGTCGGGGGCGTCGAAACCTTCCAGCGACAGGATGGCGAACAGGGCGGGGCCGAGACCTCCGAGCATGTGTGTGCGCAGACCCGCGACCGTGCGGGCGCTCCACAGGGTTCTCCACGACGGCAAGCGCCCCTTCCTCTGCAGGCACGGACCTGCGGGACCAACGCTCCCGCTCCTCGGCGGTCGCGCTTCCTGCGAAACCCCCGCACCCCACCCTGGCGGGCAGGGCGAGGCGCTGCTCATCCACAAC
>CAZIEQ010000152.1:0-6387 GCA_964538725.1 uncultured Acidimicrobiia bacterium
CCCCCGCCGGCGGTGCGCCACCGCCAGCACCGGCGCGGCGAGACCACCCGCGTGTCCCCTGGGGGGGCCGGCGCCTTCCACCAGCACGTAGCCGCCGACGGCGAACAGCAGCACCGCGTTGGCGAGAGCCGCCAGGATCTCGAGCCGATAGAGCCCGTAGGTGTGTTGGGGTTTGCTGGCGGCGCGGCGAGCTGCATGGATGGCCGCCAACGCCATCCCCATTCCGAGGGCGTCGGTTGCCATGTGCCCGGCGTCGGACAGCAGGGCAAGAGATCCGGTCCAGAACCCGGCCACGATCTCGACCACCATGAAGACGACGACCAGGCCGAAGGCAACGGCGAGAGCACGGTGGCTGCGCGCCCGCCCTTCATTGACCTCCAGGCTCACACCCGGTCCTCGTGGCGGTGCAGGTAGTGCTCGACGGCTACGTCCAGCAGCAGACGGACGTGGCTGTCGGCTACCCGGTAGAAGACCTCCCTGCCCTGCTTGCGGGAGCGCACCAGCCCCGCCAGGCGAAGCTGGCGAAGCTGGTGACTGGTGGCAGACTCCGACGCCTCGACGGCTGCAGCCAGGTTGCCGACGCACATCTCCCCCGCTTCCAACAGTGCGTAGATCATGCGCACCCGTACCGGGTCGGCGAGCAGCCGGAAACGCTGCGCCAGCTCCCAGGCGTCGTCGGCGGAGATCAGCCGCGCCTGCAGTTCGGACGGCGTCGGTGGATGGGAGGAATGCTTCACCATAATATATGAATATCGACTCAGATATTCAGTTTATTGAGCGCCGCTTCGGTGTCAAGACGTCACGGCGGAAGACCCGGCAGGTCACTTCGCGTCGTGATGGTGGTCCCGCGCCCGCCGGTAGCCGCCCACGCCCCGGCCCCGTACGCGCCTGCCGAAGGAGTTCACCAGCACCGCGGTGACGCTGGAGAGCATCGCCACCATCGCCCATACCGGGCTCACCAGACCACTGGTGGCTGCAGGGATCCCGATACCGTTGAAGCTGAATGCCAGCCCGAGGTTCTGCTTGGTCTTGCGGTAGGAGTCGACGCCGATCTCATAGGCATCCATCACCGCACCCAGCCGCTCGCCCATGATGACGACATCCGCCGAGTCGATGGCGATGTCGGTGCCGGCCCCTATGGCAACCCCGATGTCGGCCTGGGTCAATGCAGGGGCGTCGTTGATACCGTCACCGACTGTCATCACCCGCCGGCCGGCCGCCTGTAGCTCGCGGACCTTGGCGGCCTTGTCCTCGGGGAGGACTCCGGCCAGCATCTCGTCGATTCCCACCTGCTTGGCGACGGCGGCGGCGGTGCGCGGGTTGTCACCTGTGCACATGATCGGGCTCATCCCGACGGCCTTCATGCGCCGGACCGCGTCGGTGGCATCGGCCTTGATCGTGTCGGCGATGCCGATGAGGCCCACCAGACGGCCGTCGCCCGCCACTCCTACGACCGTCTGCCCTTTCTCCTCCAACCGCTCCAGGTCGGTTGTGAGTTCTGTCAGGTCGACGCCTTCGCGTTGCAGCCAGCCGGGCTTGCCCACAAGCACGGCCACGCCTTCGACGCTGGCTTGCACTCCATGGCCCGTATGGGACGTGAACGTATCGGCTTGGGGAACGGAGATCCCCCGCTCCTCGGCGGCGTCTTCGACCGCCCGGGCGAGCGGGTGCTCGCTGTTGAACTCGGCCGCCGCCGCCGCCCGAAGCACCTCTTCCTCCCCGACCGTGCCGAAGGGTGCCACGACGTGTACGGCGGGCTCTCCCCGGGTTATGGTGCCGGTCTTGTCCAACACGACCGCAGAGATCGATCCCATCACTTCGAAGGCTTCGCCCGATCGCATCAGGATCCCCCGCTCCGCCGCCTCGCCACCTCCGCGGATGGTGGCCAGCGGGGTAGCCATGCCGAGGGCACACGGGTATCCCATCACCAATGCGGCGAGACCGGCGAGCAGCGCCCGATTCCAATCCGGTCCGCTGCCGAAGACCGCCGGCAGAACCGCCCAGCCCAGGAAACCCGCCGACGCGAATACGAGCACGAACGGCACGTA
The DNA here is from genome assembly GCA_964538725.1 of uncultured Acidimicrobiia bacterium. Taxonomy (GTDB): domain Bacteria; phylum Actinomycetota; class Acidimicrobiia; order Spongiisociales; family JAOTWH01; genus CAZIEQ01. The sequence continues at coordinate 2,049 of CAZIEQ010000152.1, forward strand.
GTAGCGCAGGACGACGTCGACCAGCTGCAGGACACCGGGCCGCAGGCTTCGGGCCTCCTCGATGGACCGTGCGACCTGGGAAAGGAAGGCGTCGGCTCCGACACGGGACACCTCCACGATGAGCGAGCCCGTCTGGTTGATCGACCCGCCGATTACTTCGTCGCCGTAGACCTTCTCCGCCGGTATGGACTCACCGGTCACCAGAGCATCGTCGACCGCGGACACGCCGTCGACGACCGTCCCGTCCACCGGGATCGACTCGCCGGGACGGACACGCACCCGGTCGCCCACCACCACGTTCTCGACGGGGAGCTCGATCTCGCCGCCGTCGCCAATGACGCGGGCCGTGTCGGGTCGCAGCGCCATCAGCCGTCTCACCGCCTGCGAGGAGCGGGTGCGGACCACCAGAGAGGAGAAGTGGGACAGAATGTGGTAGGTCGTGACCAGCGTCGAGGCGGCGAAGAAGTCGCCCACCGGGAATCTTTCGAGGACGAAGATGCCCAGGAAGCCTCCTGCCAGCCCGGCGAAGGCGGCGAACTCCAACAGAACGTGCTGGTTGAAGATGGCTCTGCGTAGCGACGCCCAGGCCATCTTCTTGATGAACCAGCCCGTCCCGAACATGGTGGCCAAGGCAAGGGCGAGGAGGATCCCGCTCATGGCGGGAATGTGCACCAGGTCCAGCCACCGGCCGGCGGCCATGACGGCCAGGCTGGCCGCGGTGAGCGACCCTGCCACCGTCAATCGGTTCCGCTCCCGGCGGAGCTCGGCGGCATCCTCCTCGAAGGTGCGCACCTTGTCCGGGTCCCGATAGGTGTAGCCGATCTGCTCCAGGGTGCGGCGTAGCTGCTCCGGCGTCACCTTGTCCGGGTCGTATTTCACCAGCCCCTCTTCGTGCGCCAGCGAGACTCCGACCTCGTACACCCCGTCGACACGGGAATAGACCTTGTTGATGGTGCCGGTGCAGAAGGAGCACGACATGCCTCCGATCTTCATACGGAAGGCGGCGTGGCGGGCGTGTTCCGGCCGGGAGCCGGTGCCGCCCGGGTCTTGGGGCTCGGCGGCGGGGGAAGGCCGGCTCATGCGGCCGCCGGTTTCGTCGCTGCTGATCGCTGCCTCTTCCTCAGACGGCCTCGAAACCGGCCAGGGTGATTTGGCGGCGTAAGTCGTCTTCGGATACCCGTTCTGGGTCGTAACGGACGTCGACGCGGGCCCGGTCGTAATCCGCCTCGGCCTTTATCACACCTTCGTGGCGTCGTAGCGACCGGCCGAGGTTGTCGGCACATCCGCTGCAGTGGAAACCTCGTATCGAGAAGGTCTTGGTGGTTGCGGTGGTCATCTGGCTGCCTCCTCGGCGGTGGCCCGCCTCGCGGGACGGTGACGGCTCGAGTCGAGAATGTGGCATACGCACGGATCGTCGCCCGGCGTGTCCGCCAGGCTGCGGGCCAGCTCCTGAAGACGCCGCAGCTCCTTGGACAGGTCTTCCAACTCCGCCAGCTTGACCCCGACGGCCTCCACCTGGCGGTCGATGACCCCCCGCACATATGAACAGGGCGCTTCTCCCCTCTGCCGCAGGGTGAGTATCTCCCGGATGTCGTCCAGGGCGATCCCGAGCGACCGGGCCGACTTGATGAACCGCAGCCGGTCAACGTCGTCGGGGGTGTAGTACCTGTATCCCGCCTCGGTGCGTGCCGGTTCGGGCAGCACTCCCACCGCCTCGTAGTACCTGATCGTCGGCGGTTCGACGGCGACCCGCCTGCCCAGCTCCCCGATCTTCATTCCCGCTCCACCCGGTATCCAAGATCTTCGATGATGCCTATGGCCTGGGTATCGGTGACGCGGCCGCGATCGACGGCCACCGTGACCGCACCCGTCTCATGATGGGCACGGGCCGACTCCAGCCCGGCAAGCGGGTCCAGCGCGTCGGTGATGCGGTCTTCGCATCCGCTGCAGGTCGTCCCGGAGACGGAGAAGCTGTGGCGCTCACTCATCGCATACGCTCCTTTCTCCCCCACCATAAACCTTCAAGTCACTTCAAGGTCAAGAGGAGACTTCGCGTCTGCAGCCTCTCCCGACGGTGACAAGCCGGGTGAGCCGATGACCCTCAGGCGGCGCAGCAGCTCAACGCTTTGACGTCCTTGCCGAAGGCTTGTGCCGCCAGCTTGAGGCCTTCGGCCATCGTCAGATAGGGGTGGAACGTGTCGGCGATCTCGTCGACGGTGGCCCGGTACTTGAGGGCCATAACCGCCCCTTGGATGACGTCGCCGGCGCCGTCGGCCAGGATGTGGGCACCGAGGAGGCGGCCGCTGGCCTCGTCGGCCACCAGCTTGATCAACCCGGTGGTGTCCCAGTCGACCAGAGCTCGGGGAACCGCTTCCAGGGGAAGCACCGACGTGATCACTGCATGCCCGGCGTCGCGTGCCGCCGCCTCGGTGAGTCCCACCGAGGCTATAGACGGCGACGTGAACGTGACCCGGGGCATGGTGGTGAATTCGATCGCCCGCCCCGAGCCCCGCAAGGCGTTCTCGGCGGCGAGGTTGCCTCCCAGAGCGGCCACGTAGACGAACTGGGGATGGTCGGTGACGTCCCCGGCGGCGTAAACGGCCGGGTTGGTGGTGGCGAGTTGGTCGTCGACGACGATATGACCGCGCGAGTCGACGTCGACACCAGCGGCTTCGAGGCCGAGGCCGGCGGTGCGGGCCCGGCGGCCGGTGGCCATCAGCAGATGGTCGGCGGTGAGGCGAACCGTGTCGCCCCCGACGGCGATGTCGAGCGCCACACCCGCCTCGACACGCACGGCGGCGGCTGCGGTGGCCCCGGTGTAGACGCGAGCCCCCTGAGCCTCCAAACGCTCCCCCAGCGCCTGCGACACTTCGGGCTCTTCGAAGGGGGCGATCCGTTCCAGAGCCTCGACGAAGGTAACTCGAGACCCGAGGTGGAGGAAGAGCTGGCCCAGTTCGAGCCCGATGGCGTTGGCGCCGACGACTATCAGCTCCCCGGGCGCCTGCTCCAGTGCCAATGCGTCGGTGGAGGTCAGGTAGCCGGCGGCGTCGAGGCCTTCGATGGGCGGCACCCACGGCTCGGCGCCGGTGGCGACGAGGAAACGTCCGGCGCGCAAGGTACGGCCTTCGACTTCGATGGTGTCGGGCCCGGTAAAGCGAGCGTCGCCTGAGAGCAGGTCGAGGCCGTACAGCTCGATCAGGTCCTGATACTTCTCCTTGCGCAGCTGGGCGACGAGCCCGTCCTTCTGCGCAACCAGAGCCTTCAGGTTCACTGCTCCCGCCGCGGTTTCGACACCGGCGAATGGGCTGTGTCCCGCCCGCCAGTAGGACTCGGCGGCCCGCAGCAGAGCTTTCGACGGCACACAACCGATGTTGACGCAGGTGCCGCCGACCGTTCCCCGCTCGATCATGGCCACTGTGGCCCCCAGATCGCGGGCTTTGATGGCGGCGGCGAAAGCCGCCGAGCCCGAGCCGATGATCACCAGGTCGTAGTCGGCCTCTGCGGCTGCCCGCATTCCAGCCGTCTCGGCGGCCGCAGCGAACAGGCTCTCGCTCGGCGTCTCACCGGCGATCGACTGCTCGGCGTCCTCGGGGCGGATCGCCTTCTCGCCGACGCCGAACATCGCGACGCGCGATCCGGCGATCTTGCCCGCCTCGTCCAGAGTCACGGTCGCGATCACACCGGCCAGCGCGAAGTCGCCATGGCGGCGCGCGACCTCCTGAACCGAGTGCCCGGTGCGCTCCGGCAGCAGCGGGAAGCGAACCTCGGTGAGCAGCTCGGTCGTCTCCAGTGAGGTCGTGAGGTAGGTCACGAAGAATTCGTCGACGTCGATCTCGCGCTCGCCGTCAGGCCCCAGGGCCTTGAAAGTGGCGCCGAGCGCCGTGGCCACCGCGGGCAGCTCCGCGGCCGGATCGGCATGGACGAGCGAGCCCCCGACCGTGCCCTGATTGCGGTTCTGCGGATGCGCCACGTGGTGCATCACGTCGTGCAGCAGACCGAGCCGATCGCGAACCTCGCCGGAGAGCTCGAGCGTGCGCTGGCGCGTCATGGCCCCGATCGAGACGCTCGAATCGTCGGTGCGGATGAAGTCGAGATCGGGAATACGGGCGACGTCTATAAGGATGCTCGGGCGCGCCAGCCGCATGTTGAGCAGCGGGACGAGGCTCTGGCCGCCGGCGAGGATCTTGGCGTCGAAGTCGTGCTCGCAGAGCAGACCGACCGCCTCCTCGACCGCCGTGGGCGCAACATAGTCGAAAGCAGGCGGCTTCATCGCCGGGTGGGCGTACCCGCGCCGGGCGGCCACGTCGCCGGGCGTGTCGGGGGGTCTCGCGTGCCGGCG
>CAZIEQ010000153.1:0-6383 GCA_964538725.1 uncultured Acidimicrobiia bacterium
TCGACGACACGCTGGTGCGCGAGGCGGAGCACGCGTGCCGAGCGGGCTGCACCCAGTGCCGCGGGGGCCGCGCCGACGGCGTCGCGGTGGAGCGGCCCCCGCCGAGACCGCGTGCGTCCGCCGAAGCGGTTCGGCCGGGGGGCGCACTGTCGGTGGCTGTCGAGGCGCGGAGTTCGCTGCTGATCGGTGATCTCAGAGAGGCCAGCCAGGTGTTTCGGCCGCGGACGACGACGGTGCGGATCGGGCGTGCCCCCGACAACGACATCGTCGTGGACGACGTCATCGTCTCCCGCCATCACGCCGAGCTGCGGGGCAGCGCCGACACCGGCTACGAGCTGGCAGATTTGGGAAGCTTCAACGGTACATACCTCAACGGCCGCATCACGTCGCGGGCCAAGGTGGTGGAAGGCGACATCCTGTCGGTGGGCCGCAGCAAGTTTCTGCTGCGAGGAGGGGCGCTGGAAGAATATGTCGACTCCGGAAACGTTTCTTTCGAGGCGAAAGGGCTCACCGTTGAGACGCCACACGGGCTGGTGATCCTCGACGATGTCAGCTTCGCCCTCGCAGAACGTTCCCTGATGGCGGTGGTGGGCCCGTCGGGGTCGGGAAAATCGACGCTGCTCAACGCTCTCACCGGCTTCCGGCCGGCGCAGAGAGGCGCCGTTCTCTACGACGGGCGGGACTTGTACGCCACCTATGACGATCTGCGGCACCGGATCGGATATGTGCCCCAGGACGACATCTTGCACACCCAGCTGACGGTGCACCGTGCCATCGACTACGCGGCCCGCCTCCGATTCCCTCCCGACGTGGCGGCTCATGTGCGACGCGTCAGGGTGGATGAGGTCATCGAGGAGCTGGGTTTGACCCATCGTGCCAACGTCCCCATCCGCAACCTGTCGGGGGGCCAGCGGAAGCGAGCTTCGGTGGCGATCGAACTCCTCACCCGGCCATCCCTGCTCTTCCTCGACGAACCCACCTCGGGTCTCGACCCGGGATATGAGCGGGCCCTCACCCAGATGCTGCGTGACCTCGCCGATGGGGGACGTACGATCGTCGTCGTCACCCATTCCGTCCAGTCGCTCGACCTGTGCGACAGGATGGTGGTGCTTGCCCCCGGCGGCACGCTCGCCTTCTACGGACCTCCTGACGAGGCCGTCGGCTATTTCGAGCGGGACAACTACGCCGATATCTTCCGCACGCTGGAGCACGAACCGGCGGCGGACTGGAAGGCCCGCTACGCCGGCCATTCCGCATTCGAGCGCTACGTGGCGGGCCCGCTGGCGAGCCGGGAATGGGAAGACCTGCCACATCCTGAAGATGTCGAACCGGTGGCCCGCAGAGGCTGGCTGCGCCAGTTCGCAACGCTGGTACGGCGCAACCTGGCGGTGATCGGAAGCGACCGCAGGTTGCTGTGGACCATGCTGCTGCAGGCGCCGATCCTCGGTGTCGTCATGCTGGCGGCGCTGCCGCCCAGAGAGTTCCGGCCGTTGAGCGACATCGAGTTCATCCGCTTCTCGCAGGCGACGATGGTGCTGGCGGTGCTCGTCGTCGGCGTCACCGCGCTGGGGCTGTCCAACGCCATCAGGGAGATCGTCAAAGAGTTACCCATCTACCGCAGGGAGCGGGCCGTTGGATTGGCGCCTTCGGCCTATGTGGCTTCCAAGGCAGTCGTGCTCGGCCTGCTGACCGCAGTGCAGTCGGCGATCCTGGTTCTCATCGCCATTCGCACCCAGGGCGAGGGATGGGGAGCCGCCTTCTTTGAAAGCGATTTCGGTCCGTTGAGTGCCGGCGAGGTGGAGCTGGTCATCGGCATGGTGCTCGCCGGGGTTGGGGCGATGGCGCTCGGCCTGCTCATCTCCGCGGGTGCCCGCACGGTGGATAGGGCGGCAACCCTGCTGCCGATGCTGCTCGTCGCCGAGCTGCTGCTGTCGGGGGCTTTCAAACCGGTGATCGACGAGGCGGGGGGAAGGGAGCTGTCCTGGTTCGCCTCGGCCAACTGGGGGTTCTCCACCGGTGCCGCCACGGTCGATCTCAACACGTTGCAGGCGTTCAACGACTGCCTCGCTCAGGACACGAAGGTCAACAACCTCGAAGACGTCGAGTTTCTACTCGACTGCCTGGTAACCCCGCGGACCATCGCGCCGATCACTGCCATTCTCGAGGAAGGCGGCCTGGATCCCGCAGTGGCGGATCTGTTCGCCGACGAGCTCCGCACCACCGAGCTGGCCGGGGAACCACCGCCGATACCAGAGCCGCCACTGCGTTTCTGGGATCAGGAGCGGGGTGACTGGACGGCCGGCGTCGGCTTCGAAGCGGCATACATAGGCGTCTCCCTGGTGGGGGCTTGGGCGTTGCTGCGTCTGCGGGACCGCAGGTTGATGGATACCAGGTGACGCTTCAGCGGTAACTGTCGACCGGAGGGCAGATGCACACCAGATTGCGGTCGCCGTATGCCTGGTCGATGCGTGCCACCGGCGGCCAGTATTTGGTGACGGGTGACGCCGGATAGGCGGCGACGGTGCGGCTGTATGGATGTTCCCAGGCGTCTGCGGCCACCTGGGAGGCCGTGTGGGGGGCGTTCACGAGCGGATTGTCGTCTGCCGGCCACTCCCCCGACGCCACCCTGGCGGCCTCCGCGTCTATGGCGATCATGGCGTCGCAGAACCTGTCGAGCTCGGCAAGGGATTCAGATTCGGTGGGTTCGATCATCAGTGTGCCGGCGACGGGGAAACTCGTCGTTGGAGCGTGGAAGCCGTAGTCGATGAGCCGTTTGGCGACGTCGTCGACTGTGATCCCAGCGGTTCTCTTCAGCGGCCGCAGGTCGATGATGCATTCATGGGCGACGAACCCGCCGGTGCCGGTGTACAGCACCGGGAAATGGGAGGTGAGCCGGGCGGCAACGTAGTTGGCGGCCAGCACCGCGTGACGGGTGGCCGATGTGAGACCTGAGCAGCCCATCATCCGTATGTAGGCCCATGCGATGGGAAGAATCCCCGCCGATCCCCAGCGTGCCGCCGCCACCGCCCCCGGAGATCCGTCGAGCGGATCCGATGGCAGATAAGGCGCCAGGTGTGATCGGGCTCCGATGGGGCCCACTCCGGGGCCTCCCCCACCGTGGGGTATGGCGAAGGTCTTGTGCAGGTTGAGATGGCCGATGTCTGCGCCGAGGGCTGCCGGTGCGGCCACTCCGAGCAAGGCGTTCAGGTTGGCGCCGTCCATATACACCTGGCCCCCGTGGTCGTGCACTATGCGGCACACATCCACCACCGTCTCTTCGAAGACTCCATGGGTGGAGGGATAGGTGATCATCAGCGCGGCGAGGCGTTTGGCATGCGTTGCCGCCTTCGCCTTCAGGTCGGCGATGTCGATGTTTCCCCGCTCGTCGGTTTCGACGACGACGACTTCCATGCCTGCCATGGTGGCGCTGGCCGGGTTGGTCCCGTGCGCCGACGCCGGGATGAGACATACGTTGCGCTGCTGCTCGCCGCGGCCGTCGTGATATCCGCGTATCGCCAGCAGTCCCGCATACTCCCCCTGCGAACCGGCGTTGGGCTGCAGCGAGATCGATTCGTAACCGGTCAGCTCCGCCAGCCACCGTTCCAGATCGGTCATCAGCCGGCGGTATCCGGCGGCCTGAGCTTCGGGGACGTAAGGGTGGACGTCGGCAAACCCGGCCCACGTCACCGGTTCCATCGCGGCGGCGGGGTTGAGCTTCATCGTGCACGAGCCGAGAGGGATCATCGCCCTGTCTAGTGCGATGTCCCGATCCGACAGGCGGCGTAGATAGCGCATCATCTCGGTCTCGGAGCGATGACTGTGAAAAACCCGATGTTCCAGATATGTCGTTGTGCGCACCAGGGGGTCGGGCACCCCGCATGTCGCCGGCATGTCACCGGTTGCAGATGACGTGCCGGTGACCGCTTCGACAACCGCGGCGACATCGATGTCGGTGGTGGTTTCGTCGACACTGGCGGCGACGGCGTCACCGTCGATCCGCCGCAGGTTCACCCCGGCCGCCAGCGCCGCGGCCATCACCTCGTCGGCGCGGTGGGGAGTTTCGAAACAGACCGTGTCGAAGAATTCCTGATGGCGGATGTCTGCACCGGCAGCCATCACAGAAGCCGCCATGTGACGTGCCAGTCCGTGTACCCGTTCCGCGATGTCGCGCAGACCTTCAGGGCCGTGATACACGGCGTAGAAGCCAGCGATGACCGCCAGCAGCACCTGAGCGGTGCAGATGTTGGAGGTGGCCTTTTCCCGGCGGATGTGCTGCTCGCGGGTCTGCAGGGCAAGGCGGAGAGCGTCGTTGCCTTCGGAGTCGCGGGACACGCCGACCAACCGGCCGGGAAGGTTCCTGCGATACCGGTCGCGCACCGCCATGAAGGCTGCGTGAGGACCCCCGTAGCCGAGGGGAACACCGAATCGCTGGCTGGAGCCGACGACCACATCGGCGCCCTGCTCCCCGGGTGGCAGCAGCAGAGTGCACGCGAGCAGGTCGGTGGCAACCACGGCCAGGGTTCCGGCTTCGTGGAGTGCAGAGATGATGGGACGCAGATCCCGAACGACACCTGTGGTACCCGGATACTGCAGTAGAGCTCCGAAGGCGCCCAGGCGGGCCGCGTCGGAGGGGTCGCCGACGACGACTTCGATTCCGAGCGGGGCGGCCCGGGTGCGGATCACCGCAATCGTCTGCGGATGGCAGTCGGCAGCGATGAAGAAACGGGAATCGTCCCCTCCGGCGACCCGGCGGCTCAGCGTCATCGCCTCGGCGGCAGCGGTCGCCTCGTCGAGGAGGGACGCGTTGGCCAGGTCCATGGCGGTGAGATCCGCAACCATGGTTTGGAAGTTGAGAAGTGCTTCCAGCCTTCCCTGGCTGATCTCAGGCTGGTAGGGGGTGTATGCGGTGTACCAGCCGGGGTCTTCCAGCACGTTGCGGCGAATCACCGCAGGCGTCGTCGTCCCGTAGTAGCCCTGGCCGATCATCGACTTGTTGACCACGTTCATGGCGGCAAGCGAAGCCAGCTCTTCTATGACGGCGGCCTCGCCGGCGGGGGCGGGCAGTCGCGGCGCATCTTCGATGCGGAGGTGCGCCGGCAAGGCACGGTCCAGCAGCTCGTCGAGTGATCCGACGCCGATGGCTGCCAGCATGGGTCGGACCTCGGCGGGTCGCGGACCCACATGGCGCCCGGCGAAGTCGGCCGTTTTCACAAGACCGCATCCGTGTGGTAGCGGTGGGGTACGAAGGGCATTGCGGTAACGGCGCAGCGGGTGTGACGACCGCGTGCCGTTGCGGTCAGTTCTGTCCCGGGGGCGGCGAGATGTGAGGTGACGTAACCCATGGCGATGGGGCGTTGCAGCGTCGGTGACACGGTGCCGCTCGTCACCTGCCCTGCCTCCTCATCGTCGGGGCCGTGCAGCAAGGCACCTGCGCGCACCGGGGCCTTTCCCAGCGGGGCCAAACCGATACGACGGCGGGATGGTCCCTCGTCGAGCTGGCTGCGAATGACGGAGTCTCCTGGGAAGCCTCCGTCGACACGGCGGCGTTTCGCCACTGCCCACATGAGTCCGGCCTCGACGGGGGTGGTCGTCGTGTCCAGGTCGTGACCGTAGAGGCACAGCCCGGCCTCGAGCCGCAGCGAGTCCCGGGCGCCGAGCCCTGCAGGGCGTACCTGGGGCGTCCCCAGCAGCGTTTCGGCAACCATGGTCGCGTCTTCGGCCGCGACCATGATCTCGAAGCCGTCTTCACCCGTGTAGCCGGATCTGCTGATAGTGACCTCGACACCGTCGAACTCGGCGACCCGGCGCGACATGAATGCCAGGTCGGCCGCGGAGGGCACATGGCGGCCGAGCGCTGCTGCCGAGTACGGACCTTGCAGAGCCAAGATGGAAACGTCGTCTTCGAGGCAGACGGTGAGATCTGCCAGATGCCGGCGCAGATACGCCAGATCGGCCGCTTTGGTGGCGGCATTGACCACCAGGGTGTAGCTGTTGCCGTCGTTGGCGATGATGAGATCGTCGATGATGCCGCCGGTGTCGCTGGTCAGGAAGCCGTAGCGTTGTCTTCCCGCAGCGAGTCCGGCCACGTCCTGGGGCATGAGCGCCTCGAGGCCCACCGCAGCCTGTTCACCGGAGACGACGATGACTCCCATGTGGCTCACATCGAACAGCGACGCCGCGCGGCGAGTGTGGAGATGTTCGGCGGCGAGGCCGGCCTGGTAACGGACCGGCAGTGAATACCCGGCGTATTCGACCATGCGCCCGCCGATGCGGCGATGGAGGTCGTGGAGTGGCGTGGGCTTCAACCGGCGGGTCCCCCTCCGCACTGTGCGTGATGGACCAGGTCGATCGAAGGAGTGCGGACACTACCGCTCTAAGGGCTG
>CAZIEQ010000154.1:0-6286 GCA_964538725.1 uncultured Acidimicrobiia bacterium
CGAGCTTTAAAGGCGGCCAGCATCGCGCCGGCTGCCGCCTCAACAGGTCCCACGTAGGCTCGCGCGTCGTCTCCCGTTTGGCCTCGTACCGGCAGCGTCACCGCCGCCACGTCGTCGGAGCCGGTTCCAAGTAGGGAGAAGGCGATCCGCACCAGGAACCCGTACGAAAGCCCTTCGTCTGCTGTGATGCTGCGGCCGACAGCACGCAAGAAGCCGGGCACCTGCCAGAAGCGGAGCACATCGGTTCCCTTGGCCACGACCTTGGCCAGCACCTGCTGCTGTCGCCTGGTCCGGTTGATGTCCCCGGTGTCTACCGATCTCCACTCGCCGTCTCTCAGTTCCTGATAGTTGCGAGAACGTGCGAAGGCGAGTGCAGTGGCGCCTTCCACGGTTTGCGAGCCTGCAGGAACGTCGAGCCCGGATTTGAGATCCCGTGCCGGGTAGGTGAAGTCGAGCTGGATGCCACCGACGGAGTCGACGAGCCGGGCAAAACCGCCGAACCCAACTTCGATGTAGTGATGGATGGGTATTCCGGTTTCGTTGGTCACAGTCTTCACCAGCAGATCCGGCCCGCCGAAGGCGTATGCGGCGTTGACACGGTTGGTGCCTCTTCCGGGGATCGTCACCCGTAGATCACGGGGCAGGCTGATGAGGCGGGCCCCACCACCGTCGATCTGAGCGAGTATCACGACGTCGGCACGGCGGCCGCTGAATGTGCCGAATTTGCCTTCGAGGTCGTCGGGCAGATCGTCACGGCTGTCGGAACCGACCAGCAGCAGGGTCGTCGGCCCCTCACCATGGGATGCCAGTGCAGTCAACTCCTCTGCGGGGATGCGGTCGATCGCCGAGCTCATCAGCCACAGCAGCGACAGCGGAGTCACCAGCAGCAGGAACACCACGACCCCCGCCGACCACCACAACCAGCGACGCCGGTACCAAGGGCGGCGCGGACGGTCTTCTGCTGGTGGGGGCGGGGGAAGCCCTGTCTCATTCGGAAGGAGGCTGGTCATCAGCTTGTCAGACGCCCTACCCGGCCTGGGGGTTCCTCGGAGTGTGCGTGTGCCACATCTGATGCCGGTCCGCTCGATCCCGAATGAGGTTATCGCAGCAGGCGATCACGTCACCGAGCCGATTCGGTGTTGGGTGAGCTCGACCCGAGTCGATCTGTAGTCGGACGGGGTTTCAAGGTGAGGCCGTTGCCGCGTTGAATCGGGCTGTGGTGCCGTCCTCATTGTGAATGGTGATGTGTGTGAGGGCCCCCCAGGACCTCGGCCACTCCGCGGCTGCGACTCCCGCGGCGGGGCGTATGGCGAGTTCAATCCCGTGTGATAGGCCGAATTCGACCAACCGAGCGGTGGAGTCGACGACATGTACCGTGTGTTCGAAGGATTCGTTGCCCCCGCTACCCGGCCAGCTCCTTGACTCACCTATGGGGCAGGTCGTGAATCCCCAATGCTCGGCGGTTGCGGTTTCACCTACAGCACTGATGCACCTCTCCCCATCTGCGTTCTGGAACGACACGGCGTCGATCCGCCCATTGGGGGTTTGGGCCCACGCCATGTGAGTAGCCGACCCGCTCTGGTACCCGTCGGGTTTGATGATGTCCACGAGCCGTTCTGCGGTGGCGCCCGATCCTTCGCCGAGTCGCATTTCTACCAAGGGTTCGGAACGGAGCTGAGCCCACCCATCCTCGCTGCCGGCATGGTTGCCGCAACCGGCCACGATCAGGCCGAAGCCCCACAGCAGAGCGATCAGTTTTCGCACGGCAGTCCCGAGGTTACGCACCTCTCGATGCAGACAGCCCTGCCGGCGACCGACTGGGCGCCCCTGCCGGATTCCGGCGGTAGCCGTTCACCCTGCAACGCAAACAGGATGGGATCACGGGTGGTGCGCTGATTATCGGTTTGTATCCTTTGCCCGGGTTTCCTGGTTGATGCGTTCCAGGACCTCGGCGATCACCTTCGCCTCTTCGTCGGCGAGCCGGTCGATGAAATGCCGCTGAATACCGGCCAGATGAACCTTGGCGGCAGCCTTGAAGATCTCGATACCCCGATCGGTGAGAGTCAGCCGGGTGACTCGGCGATCGTGGGGGTCTGGGATTCGTTGCAGCAGGCCGCGTTCTTGGAGACGGTCGACCAGTGTGGTCAGTCCAGATTTGCTCAACACCACGTTCTGCGCGAGGTCGGACATGCGAATGCCGGGTCGTCCCGCTTCGTACGTGTGCAGGAGAGCGTCGTAGGTCTGCAGGTCCAGGTCGGTCCCGGCCCGCAGCTCGTCGTCCAGCAGCGGAGTGATTCTCCCATGCGTCACCATGATCGCCCGCCAGGCTCGCCGGCGGATGCTCACTCGGCTGGCTCTGCCTTCCCGAAATGAATCTTGACTTTTGTGGGCCATCCTGTTCCAATATCAAAGGTCGGAAATCGAACTATAAGAAATCGTACTGTCCTGAGTCGGAACGGTAGCAGCCGTGTCGAGGACAGGACGGGAGCGAGGAGGGCTCATGAGTGTGATTGCAGTCGTGGGAGCGACGGGGACGATTGGCAGCCGGCTTGTCCCCAGGCTGGCCGCCGGGGGCCACGACGTACGGGCCATCTGCCGGGATCCTGGGGTACTCCCCGAAGGGGTGGAGCCGTTCGCGGCCGATCTCAGCAGACCCGACGAGGCGCTGGCGGCGCTCGAGGGTGCCACGGGCGTGTATCTGACGCCCCCCGAGGCCGGTGACACACCGCTGGCTTTGGAGGCCAAGGTGTCACTCAATGTGGTAGACGCCGCGGCGAAGCATGGGGTGGAACATCTGGTAATGCATACGGCCGTGAGAGCGGACCGCGGCGACACCGGCGCTCGAGTTCTCGACAACAAGACCGGCATCGAACAGGCGGTCGCCGCCTCCGGCGTCGGATTCACGACTCTGCGGCCGGCCTGGTACCTGCAGAACCTATGGGGGGCGCGCGATTACCTCGAGCAGGGCGTTGTCAGCCTGCCGTGGGCCGGTGACATGGTGTGGGCGGCGACCGACGTGGAAGACATCGTGACCGCGGCCGTCGCCTTCTTCGAGCGGGGACCTGCCGGCCGTGGCTACGACGTGCATATTCCCGGCGGCATCACCGGTGAGCAGATCGCCGCGGCTGCCACCGCGGTGCTTGGCCACCAAGTCAGCTATCACGAGGCACAGGTTTCGAGTCGCCAGTATGTCGACGGATTCCCCATCTCCGATGCCCACAAGGGCATATACGCCGAGCTGTTCGACTATTTCAAGGCGGACACGTACCTCGGGGATCCGCAGGCGATCATGGAGACATTGGACGGCTTCGAGCCCCGGGGCGTGGAAGCGTTCCTGCGGGATGAGCTGTTCGCGGGGACCTGAGCGGACAGTTCGCCCACCGACCGGTGGGCGGCAAACCTATAGAAGGGAGACGGACATGAAAGTACTGGCTATCAATCACGATGTGGAGGACTACGCCAAGTGGAAGGCGGTGTTCGACGAGTTTCCGCCTGCGGAAGGCGGAGCGCTGTTTCACCGTATCAATCGGAACGTCGACAGCCCTGACAACATCACGGTCGTCGCGGGCTTCGAAACCCTGGAGGCTGCTACCGCGTTTCGCGATAACCCCGATCTTCAGGATGCGATGGGGCGTGCTGGTGTCACCAGTCCGCCGAGGATCGAGATCTACGACGAGGTCGAGGTCGTCCAGTCCTGAGCCGCGGTCGTCATGCTGAGCCGGCTTGCCGCACTGGTGCGTGGTCAGCTGCCTGACGGGGTTAAGTCGGTCCATTCGTTGGTGGTCGGGTCATATTCGAGGAGAAAGTCCCAGGGGCGGCGAATATCGATGGCACCACCGAACCAGAGCAACCTTCGGTCGAGGCGATCGAAGGAGGTGGCGTGGCCGGTCAGTCCGCCTCCAGGCCCGGGCAGAGCTTGCCAACTGTTGGTGGCCAGGTCGTAGGCCCAGAGTTCATCAAACCAGTCTGTGCTGGTCTCGGTGATCCGGCCGGAGGTCGTGGTGATCAAACCCACTCCACCCACCGTCAGCAGGCGACCGGCGCCCTGGTCGTAGACAAAGGACGTGTTGTGACGAACGTGCGGAGCATCCAAGTCTTGTGGCTGCTCCGTCCACGTGTTGGATTCGAAGTCATAGGCCCAAACTGAAGTGTCGATCTCCTTTGCTGGTGCTCCGCCCCACATCACCACTCGATCGGAGGCTTCGTCGTAGGCCATCAGTTGGAAAGCTCGCGGTGGCGGTGATGGTTCCGGAGTCATCTCCTGCCAGGTCATCTCTTCGGTGTCGAATACCCAGGTGTCACCGAAGACCGTCCCGCGGAGCGGGCTGCGCAGATCCGTCGTCTGCCAACCGCCGAATAGGACAACTACTCCGGAGTCAACGTCGTAGGCCATCCGGTGGCCGGACCGCGGTGACGGTCCTCGTACTGGAATTTCTTGCCACTGCCTGTTGATGGTGTCGTACAGCCAGGTGTCGCCAAACTCAATGAATCCACAGAGCGCCGAGTTCAAGCAGGACGTCGGGCGGGAAGCAATCCCACCGAACATCACCATCTTCTTGGCGGCAACGTCGTAGGCCATGGCATGGGCAGCCCGCGGCGGCGGTCCAGATGTGACTATCCGCTCCCATTGGCCGGCGCGGTGGTCGTAATGCCAGGTGTCACCGGACATGTCGAATTGGTTGAGCTGGCCGCCGAACATGACTGAGACCACCTCTGCCCAGTCGTAGGCCATGGCGGCGTAGCCCCTGGGATCAGGCCAGACAGGCTGTTCTGCCCAGGTGTCAGAGGCCGGCTGCGTGCCGCCGGAGGTCGCTGGCGGGCCGTTGGATACTGGCAACGGTGTTGTGATGGTCGTCACCGTTCCCGTCGTGGCACAGGCTGCAGCCAGGACGAGACCGGCGATGAGCATCGATACGTTGCGGGTCATGAAACCTTTGGTCCCCCTACGAGCCTATTGGGGTATGGCGGCTCACCTCGTTGCCGATCCGTCCGACGCGAGGTGGCACGTCGATGAGCTCGACGCTCAGTCGATGCGGTATGTGCATTCGAGCCGGACCACTTCTCCGGTGGAAGCGTCGATCACGACTCGGGGCGGGATCTCGAGATTGGGCAGCTGGTCGACGAGCTCATCCAGGTCCCTCTGCATGCAGTCGAGCCTGACTGTGCCTGCCAAGGCGAAGGCGATGCCGCCCCGAAGGATGACGCTGCCGTCGCCGACGGCAACCACGTCTCTGCGGAGACGGGCATGGCCGGCGCCGAGGCCGCTCTGGTCGAACGGCACCTCGTTGTATTCGGCCACGTCGAACCAGGCAACCCGTTCGGACTCATCGAGGCCGCCGTAGACGAAGCAGTCCCAAGGTACGTCGTTGAAACGGACCTGTTGCTCGGTGGGGTTCTCGAGTCCGGTGACATCTTCATAGTCCTCGGGTCGGACCAGCTCGAAGCACCAATTCCCGCCGGGGGTACGAGCCGGAACCTCGAGCATTCTCCCGTCGGCGAGGTGAAGGACGGCGGGTCCGACGCAGGTGCCCGCGATCGCTCCTGGAGTGAGAGCCACATCGGATGGCTCGATCGCCCATTCGTTGCCGAAGTTGACCTGCACCACCCGGCCGAAGAAGAGATCACCGTCCCCGGCGACGTCTGCAAAGTCACCCTGACATGCGGGCCCGTTGGTGATCGTTGTCGCCGGTGTGGCGCTGGTGGGCGGCGCCGGTGCCGAAGCGGGGCGTGGCGGCTGCGGAGGTCGTATTGAGGGCCCGGCCGTCGTAGGTGGAACGGTGCCAGTGCTGGCAGTCGCGGCCGATTCTGCAATCACCGCCCCAGAGTCGTTCTCGGTCGAGCAGGCTGAGACCGCGAGGGCCAACAGTGCGGTCCACACCCAATGCCTGGTGCTGCTCAGATCGGACTTCCCTCAGGAGGATTAGACGAGCCGGTCGGTCGGCGAGTTCCCCTAGAGATGGTCAACGCGTCGGCCTTCGGCCGAGCACACCGGGGGCCGCCTTCGAGGGCGGCCTCCGTTTGATTGGTCGGGACGGTCGGATTTGAACCGACGGCCTCAGCGTCCCGAACGCTGCGCGCTGCCAAACTGCGCCACGTCCCGTGGTGGTGATTGTATCGGGGCGGGTTCAGCGTGTGTCCGTCTCGATCCGGACCCGGTCGATGCGGTGGCGGTCCATTTGCAGCACCGTCATTCGCATTCCATCGTCTTCTACCGTGTCGCCGGCCTTGGGGAGCCGGCCGGCGAGGTGGAGGGACCAGCGCGCGACGCGCGCGCAGTGCGACGGGC
>CAZIEQ010000155.1:0-6275 GCA_964538725.1 uncultured Acidimicrobiia bacterium
GTTGGTCGCTCTCATGGAAGACACAGCAGTCGCGTGTCGGGATCTCCATCGCCGCCGCGGTGCTTGCCGCGGGTGCAGTCGTCCGGGTGCCGACACCCACAGGAGGCACGCTGCACGTCGGTGCAGGGGTCGCAGCCGCCGTTCCGCTGCTCTTCCGCGAGGTCGCAGCCGTTGGAACGGTGTACGGGCTGGGGATCTGCGCTGCCTACCTCCTGTTGCAGGCCCGTCCCACCCAGCGGCAACGTGCAGCCCGGTTGTTCCTTTCCGAAGTTGCCGGACTGTCGACGCTCACCCTGGTCTTCTTTCTCGCATCGTCGGGTCTGGAACGCAACGGGCTCGAAGGCACCTGGCCCGATCTGGCTGCCGTGACGCTGGGGGCTGTCACCTGGTTCGTCGTCACCTCAGCCATGAACTCGTTGATCGGTTACCAGGAGCAGCGTCTCGGTATCAGGTACCTGTGGCTGTCATCGTTGGGGGACTGGCCGGTCCTGGTCAGCCTGGCGGCCTCGGGAGCTCTTTTCGGTTTCAGTTATCCGCTCATCGGGGCGTGGGCATTTCCGATGGCCACGATGCCATACGGCTTCAGCCATCTCGCCTTTGTCCGCTACCACGACACCCGCGGCACGTACGGCCAGATGATTCGGGCATTGGCGCGTATCCCCGAGGTAGCGGGGCTGTCGGCGGACGGTCATTCGGCCCGGACAGCCGACCTGGCGGTTGTCATAGGCAAGGAGCTCGGGCTGCATCCCGATTGGGTGGCCGAGTTGGAGTTCGCCGCGTTGATGCATGACATCGGGCGCATCACCCTCACCGAGCCGGCGATCCTCAAAGTCGGCTACACCGACGACGACATCGCTCGTTGGGGGGCGCAGATCATCGAGGAGGCTCCCTATCTGCGATCCGTCGCCGGTCTGGTCGCCCAGCAGTATGAGGCCTACCGCAAGCCCGGTGAGGAGAGAGACCCCTCGGTGCCGAGGGCGTCGCAGATCATCAGGGTGGCGTCGGCATATGACAAAGCGGTATACGAGATGGGGCTGCCGCCGCTGGAGGCGTTGGAGGTTCTCCACCGCGGCGCCGCCTACGACTTCGACCCCGACGTTGTCCGCTCGCTGCGCAAGGTGGTGGCCCGACGAGGCCTGGTCGCTGCCTGAGGGGCATTCCCGGTTTCCGGAGTGCGGCTGCCGGCATGCCGTAGGCTGAGTTC
Organism: uncultured Acidimicrobiia bacterium; assembly: GCA_964538725.1. Lineage (GTDB taxonomy): Bacteria > Actinomycetota > Acidimicrobiia > Spongiisociales > JAOTWH01 > CAZIEQ01. Next base: position 1,205 of record CAZIEQ010000155.1, read on the forward strand.
GTGGAGATACGCGCCGAGATGGTCGCCAACGTGTGGCAGGTGAAAGTCGATGCGGGAGCCGTCGTCGCCGAGGGCGACGAGTTGTTGGTTCTCGAGTCGATGAAGATGGAGATCCCGGTCGCCGCGCCGGCCGCGGGAACAGTGACCCGAATGCACGTAGCCGCCGACGACGTCGTCCAGGAAGGCGATCTTCTGTGTGAGATCGCCTGAGCTGGCCGGTCGCAACGCGCCTCAGCCGGCCAGCTCGAGCACCAGGGCCTCGATGAGCGATTCGTTGATTCCGCCGAACACCGAGCGGATGATGCGTCCCTCCGAGGAGATGAGAAACGTGGCCGGCAGTCCGAAGTAGGGATAATCGCCCATCAGGCCGTCGGTCTCATCGACGGCGAGGGGATAGGTCACTCCGATCTCCCCGGCGAACTCGAGAGCTGCTTTGGAGTCGTCCTCGACGGCTACCCCGAGGAACATCACATCGGGATGTGCTTTGGAGGAAGCCTCGATGGCCGGCATCTCCTTGCGACACGGGATACACCACGATGCCCAGAAGTTGAGAAACACGGGCCGCCCGTCCTCTTCCAAGTGCCGGGAGAGGACGAATTGCGAGCCGTCGGTGAGCTGTAGAGACAGCTCCGGTGCCGGCTCGTTCTGGGCCAGTCCTGGAAGGTCGGGGTTCACCACCGGGGTCGTATCACCGGGGGAGGGGAGGGTTGGGACGGCAGAAGTCGATCCCCCTGACCGACCGTTGAAGGCCAAGACACCCACCACCACGACTACCACCAGGATGAGGCTGAGCAGCCCCAGCGGCCAGCGCCGTTTGGGCGGTGGGGGATCGGCGGGTTGGTCCCGGTCGACGGTTGGCAGACTCATGGGTGGCTTCCGGCCTAGGTCTCGCCGGAGGGTAACGACGCAGATCCACAACTTGGTTCCTGCTGCTCAGGCATGCGGTTGGTGAAGTGTGCTGGCCTGCCCGAACGCGACCCTACTTTCGCAGTGGGCGGAATCTGCCCAGCGCGCTGGCGGGGATTGCTACTCCGCGGTCGCCGGCGAGAACCACTGCAGCTGACAACAGCCGTACGTCCTGGAGCAGTTTGTCGATGCTCACCGCGTCGTCGCCGGGCAGATGGTAGGCAGGGTTGTCGGGGCGCCACAGCATGGCTGATGCAACTCCGGCGGCGGCGAACGCTCCGTGGTCGCTGACGTCGCCCCTGGCGGCTCGTCGAACCCGAATCCCCGCACGGGTCCCGGCACGGGTCAACAGCCGGGCAGCTTCGTTGGAAGGTGCTCCCAGGGTCACTGCGAGCACCTCGTCGCCGACACCTACCATGTCGACCGAGATCATCACGTTGGGGAGGCGGCCGTCGTCGAATAGGCTGCCGGCGCGGCTGCGGGATCCCTGATGGTGGGTTATCGGATCTCCGTTCCCGTCACGTTGGAATTCCTCCGCGCCGAAGAAGGCAAGCGTTACGGCCAACCCTGCAGGGACGCCGGATTCCAGCATGGGGATGAGGGCCAGCAGCACGGTGACGCCGCTGGCGTTGTCGTCGGCGCCCGGCGAGCCGGCCACCGTGTCGTAATGGGCACCCAACATGAGGTGCCTCGGCCCGCTTCCGAAGGTAACCCACAGGTTCTGAGTGATGCCCCCTGCGGCAAGTGGCACAGTCTCTCGTTGCAGACGGCCGCCGGGGAGGCGGTGGCTGAGGTAGACCGCGGCCCAGTGTTCACCGAAGGTGCCTGCAACCCGGTCGGGAAGATGGGTGAGGACGGCCAGGTCGGCGCGCATCTGCTCGGCGAGTCCGGCTCCTGCGGAGGGCTCCCCGTCCCACACCGCCTGCAGGATTTCTGCAGGGGCGGCCCGGGCCGGCTGGGCGGCAACGCCGAACACCAGGGTGGCGAGAAGCAACGGAGCGCGGCGACGCATCGGTGCAGCGTACGGGACCGTTGCCGCTACCGGGCCTGCAAACAGCCCCCGCTGCTTACACTCGACCAAGACCGACCGACAAGGAAACGACATGCCAGATGACACATTCGGCGCTGCCTATTCCATGGCTACACCCGTGGGGAAGCGGACCATATTCAGGCTCGACGCGCTGCGCGACCACGGCGACGTCGACTCCCTCCCCTACACGATCAAGGTCCTTCTGGAAGCGGTGCTGCGCAGGCACGACGGCCGCACCGTCGCCGACGAAGATGTGCTCACGCTTGCCGGGTACGACGCCGCCAAGGTCGAAGACATCGAGATTCCCTTCTCCCCGGGCCGGGTCGTGTTGCAGGACTTCACCGGTGTACCCGCGGTCGTGGACCTGGCTGCTATGCGCAGCGCTCTGGTACGGATGACGGGAGACCCGCAAGCCGCTCGCAGGGTCAACCCGATGGTGCCGTCCGACCTGGTGGTGGACCACTCTGTGCAGGTCGACGCCTTCAACAGCGGCCTGGCTCTGCAGATCAACGCAGAGAAGGAGTTCGAGCGCAATCGGGAACGCTACGAGTTTCTCAAATGGGGCCAGGCCGCTTTGGACAATTTCCGTGTCGTACCGCCGGCAACCGGCATCGTGCATCAGGTCAACTTGGAGTATCTGGCCAAGGTGGTGTGGGATGAAGGGTCGGTCCTCTATCCGGACTCGCTCATCGGCACCGATTCCCACACGACGATGATCAACGGCCTCGGTGTGCTCGGCTGGGGTGTGGGTGGCATCGAGGCCGAGGCCGCAATGGTGGGCCAGCCGGTGTACATGCTGATACCCGAGGTGGTCGGCTTCCGCCTCACCGGGCGGCTCCCCGAAGGGGCAACTGCCACCGATCTCGTGCTGCGAGTGACCCAGATGCTGCGTGAGCACGGTGTTGTCGGCAAGTTCGTCGAGTACTACGGGCCCGGCCTCGCCGACATGCCGCTGGCAAACAGGGCCACGCTGGCCAACATGGCGCCGGAGTACGGGGCCACGTGTGGCTTCTTCCCCGTCGATGAGCAGACCATCCGGTACCTCCAGCTGACCGGTCGCGATGAAGCTCACGTGGAGACGGTCGAGCTGTACTGCCGGGAGCAGGGGCTGTGGCGCAACGACGACCGAGCCGTCGTCTACAGCTCAGAGCTGGAGCTGGATATGGGATCTGTGCGGCCTGCCCTTGCCGGCCCGCGGCGCCCGCAGGACCGCATCGAGCTGACGGAGATGGCCCGCCAATGGTCGTCCGACTTGACGTCCACCTTCGCCGGCCACGGCAGTGCCGACGGCGTCCGTGTCCAGTGGGAAGGAGACGAGTTCGACGTCGAGGACGGGCATGTGGTGATCGCCGCCATCACCAGTTGCACCAACACGTCGAATCCCGACGTAATGGTGGGTGCCGGGCTGGTCGCCCGGGCGGCGGCGGCCCGGGGACTGACACGCAAGCCATGGGTGAAGACTTCGCTGGCGCCGGGCTCCAAAGTCGTCACCGATTACCTGGAAGAGGCCGATCTGCTGCGTGACCTGGAGGCGTGTGGTTTCTACCTCGTCGGCTACGGCTGCACGACCTGCATCGGCAACTCGGGCCCCCTGCCGCCACCGATCAGCGACGCGGTCCGGGAACACGACCTGGTGGTGGCGTCGGTCCTGTCGGGCAACCGTAACTTCGAGGGCAGGATCAATCCGGACGTGCGGGCCAACTATCTGGCTTCTCCACCGCTGGTCGTCGCCTACGCCCTGGCGGGGCGCGTCGACATCGACTTCGCCGCCGAGCCGCTGGGCACCGGGATCGACGGCGAACCGGTCTATCTGACAGATCTGTGGCCGTCGCAGACCGACATCGAGCAGGCAGTCACCGCGTCCCTCTCCCGCAGCCAGTTCGTAGACCGCTACCGCGATGTGTTCGCCGGCTCGGAGGAATGGCAGGCGATCGTCACTTCGGATGATGCCCTCTACCACTGGGACGCCGACAGCACGTACATCCAGGAACCGCCGTTCTTCGCAGGCCTGAACCGTGAACCCGGCCGCATCACTCCCATCCGGGGAGCCCGAGTACTCGCCAAGCTGGGTGACTCTGTTACCACCGACCACATCAGCCCTGCGGGGTCGATAGCCGCCGACTCACCGGCCGGCCGCTACCTGGCGGAGAATGGTGTCGGCCGCGACATGTTCAACAGCTACGGGTCGAGGCGGGGAAACGACCGTGTCATGAGCCGGGGCACATTCGCCAACATCCGGGTGAAGAACGAGCTGGCCCCCGGTATCGAAGGCGGCTTCACCACCGACTTCACCGATGGCACCGTCAAATCGATATACGAGGCTTCCCTATCGTACGGCGCCGCCGGCGTTCCCCTCGTCGTGCTCGCCGGCAAGGACTACGGCATGGGGAGCTCCCGCGACTGGGCGGGGAAAGGTCCCCAGCTGCTCGGTGTCGAAGTCGTCATTTCCGAGAGCCTGGAGCGGATTCATCGCTCCAACCTGATCGGGATGGGGGTGCTGCCTCTCACATTCCCGCCGGGCAGTGACGCCGCGACTCTGGGCCTCGACGGCTCGGAAGTGTTCGACGTCGACATCGACGACGATGTGCAGCCCCGCCAGGAGATCCCGGTGCGGGCAACCAGAGCCGACGGTTCGGTGATCGAGTTCCGTGCCACCTGTCGGATCGATACCCCGGTGGAAGTCGACTATTACCGCGACGGGGGGATTCTGCATCATGTGCTGAAGCAGATGGCGAGGTGACCGTTTGTCCACCGCCGGCCGCGTGGCGGAACCGATGGCTGGCGCGGGAAGGCTTCTAGAGTCGCGCCCATGGTGAATGAAGGCGCCGTCAGTGCCGCCGTCGCGTCGGTGATCGACCCCGAACTGGGCCGCAGCCTTGGTGAGCTCGACATGGTCAGAGATGTGCGGATCGGGGACGGTGGCAACGTCGGCATAACGGTTGCCCTCACCGTTCCCGGCTGCCCCTACCAGGACGAGCTGGAAGCCGACGTCGTCGCAGCCGCCGGCTCCGCCGCCGGAGTGGAAGCGGTGAGCGTCACGTTCACCGTCATGAGCGATGAGGAGAGAGCCCGTGTCGTGCACCATGTGCGCGGTGAACGGGACGGCGGTGTGACGGTGGGCGGCCCCGGTTCGAG
>CAZIEQ010000156.1:0-6264 GCA_964538725.1 uncultured Acidimicrobiia bacterium
GATGACTTCATGCTGCTCCGCCCCAGGGATGTCGTGGGGCCAAATCTGTCCCTAGACCGGGTTGATTCGACTGTTCAGGTCCCTCCGCGCATACACCTCGACCTGTACACAGAAGATCAGGCAGGAGAGGTCGAACGTCTGATTGCGTTGGGAGCCACCAAGATCCACTGGGACAAGCAACCGCCGGACGCCGACTACGTCATCCTTGCGGATCCGGAGGGCAACCGCTTCTGCGTCATCGACATCAGCTAGTGCCCCGTCACGCAACGTTTGCGCGCTTCTCCTTGTTGGTGGTTTGAGCGGTTCGTTGTCGGGCGCGTCGGTTGCGGTCTCTGACGAATGCGCGGATCGCGGCGGCGGCTTCGTCATGGTGGGCGAAGTCGGAGCCTTCGATCACGAACGCGTCGAGTTCGCCGAACTGACACTCGATCGGGTTGAGCCATGACGCGTAGTTCGGCGTGTAGGCGAGCCCGATCCGGTTGCGCCTCGCCCACTGGATCACCTTCTTGGAGCGGTGAGCATTCCAGTTATCCCAGATCACATAGAGGTGCTCGTCGGGGAACTGGCGGCGGATCGCACGCAACAGGCTCATGATCTCCACGATGCGTTTGCGCCGCGAGTAGCGGCCGTAGAGCTGATCTGTCGACAGGTCGTAGAAGCCCAGCCAGTAGCGGACGCCGTGGAGCTTGTGGTAGTTCCCGCGGCGACGCTTCGGGTGGGAACGCCGGGCCCAGCCCCGCCCGGGCTGCGGCTGGCAGGTAATCGGTCCGAACTCGTCCATCGAGATCACACGTGTCCCTGGTGGCGGGTCGTGGACCAGCGCCCACACCAGGTCCTTCTTCACTTCGTAGTGCGGGTCGTTGGACTCCTTCCACGTCTTGAGCCGCTGATACGACACGCCCTCCTCGGCGAGGATGCGACGGATCGACTCGACCGAGATGTCGTCGACGACGCCGGCTTCGACGAGATAGTCAGCGAGCTTCGTCAACGACCAACGCGTATAGGGCTTGCCCACCGTCTTCGGACGTGTCAACGCAACCCTGGCGATCTCAGAGCGGGTCTCGGCGCCGAACTTGTGGGGACGCCCACCGGCATACTTCGCGGACAATGACGAGAACCCATCCCGGTTGAAGTTGTGGATCACGTCACGGACCCGGTCCTCCGATGTGAACCCGATCTCGGCGATCCGCCCCACCGGGTTCCCCTGCCCAGCCCACAACACGATCTGGGCACGCCGCCACGTCACGATGTTGCCCGCACCCCGCCGCACCATCCGCAACAGCTGGTTCCCCTCCTCATTGGTGATCTCGCGCAACTCCACCGGCTTGCCCATCAACAACCTCCCGCAACGCGTCGGCCACAGGATGCGCGATCGTCACACGCCTGCCAAGGACCCCACCAACGTTTCAAGACGCGGCACTAGCTCGGGGATGCCTGTTCCCGCATCTCACCGTGCTCGACAACGTAACCCTGGCGGTACGCCGCGTCAGAAAAAAGCCGAAGGCAGAGGCTGAAAAGATCGCCATGGAGATGCTCGGCAGGGTTCAGATCCCTGAGCAGGCATCGAAGTACCCGGGGCAGATCTCAGGTGGCCAGCAGCAGCGGGTCGCCATCGCTCGCGCACTCGCCATGCAGCCGAAGGTCATGCTGTTTGACGAGCCGACCTCGGCGCTCGACCCGGAGCTGATCAAGGAAGTCCTCGACGTGATGAAGGAGCTTGCCGAGTCGGGAATGACGATGGTCGTCATTACCCATGAGATGGGATTTGCGCGTGAGGTCGCCGACCGCGTCATGTTCATGGCTGACGGCCAGGTCGTCGAGGTCGGCACACCGCAGCATTTCTTCGAAGATCCGCAGGAGGATCGGACGAAGCTCTTTCTCGAGCAGATCCTCTGAGGAAGGCTCTCGCCGTGCCACTTCACCAGATGATCGTGCCGGCAGGTTCCAAACAACGAGTTGGCGACCCACCGGAGGGCAGGTCGCCGAACTCGTTGTCGTCTGATGTCAGAAGGTCGAGCCGGCGTTGTCGGCTCCTGGTTCGCCGCCACCGAACGGTCCCGGTCCACCGGGTCGGCCCGGGCCCCGGCGGGGCGGGAACGGCCTTTCGGGAAGGTCGATCGGATTGTTGACCACCTCGGTGATCTTGTCCGCCGCGTCCGCTTTCTTGGCGTCGGCTTCGGAGGGATCGAGATGTCCGGCTTCGACGGCTTCGTCGATCCGGGCTTCGGCGATAGCTACCAGTTCATCGATCAAGGTCTCGCTGTCCGTGCCGTTGGCCTCAGCGATGTCGGCAAGTGTCGAGCCCTCGCCCAGCGCTGAGATCAGATCGGGCATGTCCAAGCCGATGATCTCGGCACTGTTGTGCAGCAGGGCGAAGCCGCGTCGCATGTGCCTGCGGTGATCGGTGATCTTGGCCCGGAATGCCTCCAACACCTGGTCCGCCTGATCCTGCGTCAATACACCGTCTGCCACCAGTTCGTCGAGCACACTCTCCATCGGCCCTTGGCGGTCGGGGAGCTCCTGTGAGCCCTCGGCCTGGACGGCCTCGGCGACGTCGGGGCTGACCGCCGCCGACACGGCGACGACACCCCCGGCTACGAGACCGGTTACGGCGAGAGCGGCGATGAACTTTCTCATTTCCTTACCTCCTTGTTCTCATCACCTGCCGCCACGGTCGCTCACACCGGTAAAGCGGGTTTGAAGGTGGGTTAAGAATCGGCTGAGAATCAGGCTTCGGGGATCACCGCTGCACCGTCACTCTCCGGCCGCGGCAGGGTGAACCCAACGACGGCACCGCCGTCGGGATGATTGGCCGCCTGTACCGTTCCCCCGTTGGCGGATACGATCTGAGCGACGATGGCGAGGCCGAGGCCCGATCCTGGTGTCCGGCGTGCCGCCGTCGCCCGGTAGAACCTGTCGAAAACATGTGCCATGTCGTCGGGTTCGATGCCGGGACCGAAGTCGCGCACCACGACGCCGGTTCCGTCCACTTCGATCTCGATCGGCGTGTCCGGCGGTCCCCACTTGTCGGCGTTGTCGATGAGGTTGGAAACGGCCCGTTCGAGACGGCTGCGCTGCCCAAAGGCGTGTACACCGGTACCGCGAACCACGATGATGCGCCCGGTGCGGCGGCGGAAGCGCTCCGCCACGCCCTCAGCGAGATCCTCCAGGTCGACCGGCTGAGGGGCCTCATCGACTGCCTCCCCCCTGGCGAGATCGACCAGCTCGGCAACGAGATCCGACAGTTCTCTCATCTCCTCGGTGACCGCTGCCAGAAGCCGGGTACGGTCGGCGGTGTCCATATCACCGGTGCGGGCCAACACTTCGAGGTTGGTACGCAGGCTCGTCAGCGGAGTACGGAGTTCGTGAGAGGCATCCGATACAAGCCTGCGCTGCTGTTCCTGGGAAGCGGCCAGCGCGGCGAGCATGGCGTTGAAACTGGCTGCGAGACGGCCCACCTCGTCGGTCCTGGACGTCACGATCGGTGTCGACAGATCCTCGGTGGCGGCGACGTGCTCGGCGGCGGCAGTCAGCTTCTCCACCGGCCGCACCGCCCCCGCGGCAACCACCCATCCGACGAGAGCCGCCGCCGCGGCACCGACGACGCCAACCGTAGAGAGGCGGATGCGAAGGTCGGACAGCACCGCGTCGGCTCCACTCAACGAGCGGGCGATCTGGAGCGCACCCCCACCCCTCAGCGGAGCGGTGATCATGCGGTAGTGCTCCCCGACGACCCGGACGTCTCGCAGAACCGGGCGCCCTCCGGCGGTGGCGACGGTGATGTCGGTTCCGCTCACCGGAAGCGATGACGTCTCATCCGCAAAGACCAGGGTGCCGTCGCCGTCGAGCAGTTGGACCACCGAGTCGGCTCCGGTGAGAAGCCCGTCACGCAACCCGAAACGGGGCTCGGGACGGGGAAACTGTCCCAGCCGGGGTCCCGGAACCAGAGCGAGCACCGCGGCGCGGCCGCGGAGAAAGTCGTCGACCTCGCCGCGGACCTCACGCCGAGCTGCCTGGTACGAGCCCCATGACACGACCGCCACTGCCAGCGTTACCGACGCGGCGACGACGATGGCAAAACGGGTGCGGAGACTCATGGATTCTCCCGCACGACGTAACCGACCCCACGGACGGTGTGGATCAGACGCGCCTCGCCGCCGGCCTCGACCTTGCGCCGCAGATACCCGATGTAGACATCCAGCGAGTTGGAGGAGGTGGCAAAGTCGAACCCCCAGATACGGTCGTAGATCGCATCGCGGTGGAGGACGTTTCCCGCATTCGCCATCAGCAGCTCGAGGAGATCGAATTCGGTCTTGGTGAGCTCGATGGCTCGTTCCCCTCTGCTGACCTTGCGGCTCATCGGATCGAGGGTCATGTCGGCGACGGTCAGCCTGCCGGGGGCAGTTCCCAATGAGCGACGCAGCAGTGCCCGTATCCGGGCCAGCAGCTCGTCGAGAGCGAAAGGCTTGACCACGTAGTCGTCCGCCCCTGCTTCCAGCCCTGAAACTCGATCGGGGACGGCATCGCGTGCCGTCAGTATGAGAATCGGCAAGTCGACGCCGCGGGCCCGCAGCGTGCGGCACACTGCGAGCCCGTCGACGTGAGGCATCATGACGTCGAGAAGGACGAGATCGGGACGGCCACGGTCCACAGCTTGCAGGGCCTGCGCGCCGTCGGTGGCAACCTCTACCCGGTAGCCTTCGAAGCGAAGAGCGCGTTCCAGAGCCTCGCGAACCCCTCTGTCATCCTCGGCGACGAGGATCCTGGCACCTTCCATGGGAAGCGACGTTATCGCCGCGAGCTAAGAGAATGGTGAGAACGTCCCGCCGGAGCTCCTGGCATCCACAAGAGGAATGCAACTCCTCTAACGTTCCCCGACGTGAAGTTCGGGATCGCCTATGCCAACGCCGGGCCCTTCAGCGATGCTGCCGGTGCAGCCGCGCTGGCAACGGCAGCAGAAGAAGCCGGTTTCGAATCGCTGTGGACTGTAGAGCATGTTGTTGTTCCCGCCGGTTACGAGTCGACATACCCCTATGCGAGCAGCGGGAAGATGGCAGGTGGGGTCGACGACTTCGCCCTACCGGAGCCGTTCGTGTGGCTTGCCTATGTGGCCGCCCTCACCACCCGGATACGGCTGGGCACCGGGGTGCTCATCCTCCCTCAGCGCAATCCACTAGTCGTTGCCAAGGCGGCAGCCACCCTCGACGCCATGTCGGGCGGAAGGTTCATGATGGGGGTCGGCGCCGGGTGGCTCGAAGAGGAGTTCACCGCTCTCGGTGTTCCGTTCGCCGACCGAGGGGCCCGCACCGACGACTATCTGAGGGCACTCAGAGTGCTTCTGGCGGCCGACCTGGCCTCATACGAAGGTGAATTCACCTCATTCACCGACGTCTACCTGCGGCCATTGCCCGAGCAGCGTCCGGTGCCGCTGATCGTCGGCGGCCACTCGGTGAGGGCCGCTCGACGGGCAGGCGAGTTGGGCGACGGCTTCTTCCCCGGTCGCGGCTCCACAGAACAGATAGCGGAGCTGTGGAGGCGGGCCAAAGACACCGCCGAGCGCAACGGGCGTGATCCCGCCCGCATCGAGCTAACGGTGGGGTGCACCCCGGATCCCGACGCCGTCGGGGCTCGAATCGACATCGGTGCCGACCGGGTGGTCTTCGGTGTGGGAAGAGTGGACGACGTCGCCGCGTTGGGCGAATCCATCCTTCCTCGATTCGCTTAGCCAACCCTTATCGATCCCTAGAGGCTGCCCTATATCGGGCGCGATCATCGTTGCGCCATCACAGAAAGGACGGATCACGATGATTCGCAAGATCACCACCGCGGCAGCCGCTGGGCTCGCGGTGCTTCTGATCGCCGGTCTGGCAAACGCCACCGGCGGTTTCCAGGCACAGTTCCGCGATGTCGAAGCTGCAGCGGCAGATCTCAGCACAACCATCGCGGGTACCTATGACGTGGTGGGTGGTGGCACGGTGACCATCCAGCTCGACGCAGCCGGCCTGCACCTCATCGATGCGCTTCCGGCGGACGGATGGGAACCCGATGTGCGTAACGACACCGCGACGCGCATCGAGGTGCGTTTCACCATGGTCGAGGGCGACATGCTGTTGAAGGCTGAGTTCGAAGCCCGGCTGGAGAACGGCGACGCCCGCGTCGAGATCAAGCTCGAAAGGGAGCCGCTGGCAAGTTCGACGACTTCGTCCATCCCTGACGATTCCACGACTACGACTTCGATGCCTGACGATTCCACGACTACGACTT
>CAZIEQ010000157.1:0-6181 GCA_964538725.1 uncultured Acidimicrobiia bacterium
CGGCTTGTCGAGGGCTATGACGCGGACCTCACCCTGATCGACCTCAACAAAGAGGACACGATTCTCAACGAAAACCAACTGACCAAATCTGGCTGGAGTCCGTGGCACGGGGTGTCTCTGAAAGGTTGGCCAGTTCGAACTTGGGTGATGGGAACGACCGTGCGCTCATCGGCCGCCACTATCAGATAGTCGCCCCCGACTTCGGTGATGGGAGCTTCCAAGTCCACTCCGTCGATACAACGAACGGCTGCGATCCTCCGTCCCGACCGCACTTCGCGCAGCCGTGCTGAGAACGACGGGGCGGTGGTCCACGATGACACCGCCTCCGCCGGCCCGCCGCCTCTCACCCGCAAGACGGCAGGCAGCCTCACGTCCCATCTGCGCGATCCGTCGACGCATACCAGATCGCCGGCGGCATGTACTGCCACCCCGGTGAGCGAGCCCCAGGGGAAGTCGACGGTGACGTTGCGCCACGCCGCCACCAGTTCCCCCACCACTGCCTGCAGCGTCCTCCCAACGGCGGCGGCTTCGGCCTCCCACGCCGCCATCTCGAAACGGAATTCATGATCGAGCCGGCGCCGCAACTCAGGATCCACAAGGTGAACGTATCAGGTGCCGCCACAGCATGGCGGGACACGGCCGCAGCTGGATCCTCTTCCCTGCCGGTAGCAGGCAAGCTATATCTAGGATCGACCTCATGGCGGCCGATGACTACCCGGAGATCCTCGATTCGGCTCTCGTCGCAGAGATGCTGAAGATGAATGTGCAGGTTGTCCGCCGCCTCACCCGGGAAGGCGCCCTGCCCGCCTACCGGCTTCCCGGCGGCCGTACATACCGTTACTTCAAGAGTGAAGTTGTCGAGTGGCTGCGGTCCCACCGGATAGACACCCCGGCGGCGGAGCTCGAAGACACTCCGGACTGATCTCAAGTGACGGCGACATCAGCCCAGAACGCCCCCGAGACGGCCATCAGATCACTCACCGAGATGGGAAACACGGTGGTGGGGGTTCCCCCCGCCGCCCACAGTGGATCGTTGCGCTGCAGGCCCGGATCGGCAACGACGTCGAGACGGGTGCTATGACCGAAAGGGGGTGTTCCGCCGGCGGCAAAGCCGGTTGCCTGACGGACCTCGTCCAGGGTGGCCCGGCGGGCATCGCTACCACCAAAGGAGGCGGCGAGTTTGTCCGCGTCCAGTCGCTTGTCGCCGGGAACAAGCGCCAGGACCGGGCGCTCATCGACCATGAACACTAGAGACTTGACAATGGCCGCGACGTCACACCCGACGGCGGCGGCGGCAGCAGCAGCCGTCTTGGTGCCTTCGGGGAACAGCTGTACATCGATTTCCAGTCCGAGGGCACGGGCGGCGCCGACAACCCGGCGGCTGGCCGCGGGAAGGTCCACGGAACAATCGTAGATCCGCGGCGACGCCGCGCATCGCGGTCTACGGGCCGGGGACGGCGGACGGTGCCGGTCTGCTCCGCCGCCGGCTCAGCAGCATGACAGCACTCACTCCACCAAAGGCGTTCCACGCCAGATCCCATGCCGTGTTGACCGCATCTCCAACGTTGGCCGTCGGCAACGCCAGCGTGCCGATCTGTTCAACGACCTCGTTGACGACTCCCAATGCCTGGCCCAGTAGCAGAGCCCACAGCAGCGGCCGTCTGCTCCCCTCCACGATGTGGGCAAAGGCGATGGTGGCGACGATGAGCCCGCCGCAATGCACCACCTGGTCGTAGCGCAACACCCCGCCCCACAGCCACACGGTGTAGAGGATGTCGCCTGTTCCGATCGGCTTGGGAACATCAATGAGCCCTCCGGCCATGTGCGCCAACCCCCACAGGGACAGTCCCCACAGCACCGGCGTGGTGAGCGGCCACCTGTCATGGACGGCGACCACCGCCCCGATCAGCAGCACCATCAGCGGCACATACACCCAGGTATGGCGGGCATCGGTTCCCAGCGCGTATGCGGTCAGGGCCGCCCAGTAGAAGCTCGTAAAGATGCCGATGCGTCGTTCAGCGGCGCTCCACACCGACCACGGATACATCAGCAGGCTGATTGATCGGGACCTGGCACCGCCACCACTCCTTCTTCCGATGCCAGGTGGGTCATGGCAACGTCGTGACATTCCACGGGCAGTTCGGCGCGGATGAGTGCCGCCGGCGTCACGCCGATCCGCAGACAGTCGGGGCGCATCCCGGCCAACATGCGGTCATAGTGGCCCGCGCCCCATCCCAGGCGCACTCCCCGCCGGTCGAACGCCATCCCGGGAACGAGCACAACGTCCACGGCCTCCTCGGGCAGCCGCGGCGAACCGGGTACCGGCTGGGCGAACCCAAAAGCATGCTGCTCCATTTCCGACGACAGGAGGTGAACGGTGAGCAGGCCCCGGTCGGGGGTTCTGGTGACGGCCCAGCGAATCGCCGGGACGGCCGCCGGGAGACGAGACAGGTTCACCTCGTCGGGAAGGGCCATATAGGTGAGGACTGTCCCCCGTAGCAGGCCGCAGTCCACCAGGGCCCGCGTTATCAGCTGTGAGGCGACGGTCAGGTCGGTCTTGGCACGCCGCCACCTGGCCCAGGCCCGAACCTGAGCCTTGGAAAGGCTCATCCGAACAGCTTGGACCCCAGCTTGGTGAACTCGTCCGTAGCGGAGGCGAGGACTGCGTAGCCGTCTGCGGAGCGAATCTCGTTCACATGGTCGGCGACCTCCTCGACGGTGGGCGTCTCACCGCCGGGTTTGAACCAGCCTTCGGTGACCCCGACGAACATGCGAGAAACCGACCCGCCGCCGACCGACCAGATATCGCCGCTGAAGGCACATTCCTCGGAGGCGAAGTACGCCACCACCGGAGACACTTTGTCCGGGTCGAGCTTGTCGGCCAGAGGGCCCAGCAGATCTTCGGTCATTCGGGTACGGGCCAGTGGTGCGATCGCGTTCACCTTGATGTCATATTTGGCGCCCTCGAGCTTGAGCACATTCATGAAACCAACCAACCCCATCTTGGCGGCGCCGTAGTTCGTCTGGCCGAAGTTGCCCAAGAGACCGCCATTCGAAGCGGTCACGATGACGCGGCCGTATCCCTGCTCCTTCATCTGTCGGAATGCGGGACGGGTCACATAGAAGGCGCCTTTGAGATGCACGGCCAACACCGCATCGAGCGCCTCCCAATCCATATTGATCAGGGTCACGTCTCGCAGGATGCCGGCGTTGTTGATCAGAACGTCGACCCTGCCGAACTCGTCCAAAGCAGTCTGAACGATGGCTTCGCCGCCCTGAGGGCTGGTCACCGAGTCGTAGCTGGCGACAGCAGCACCTCCGGCTTCCCGGATCTCGGCAACCACCGTGTCGGCGGGTGACATGCTCTCCCCCGTGCCATCGCGGGCACCACCCAGGTCGTTGACGACCACCGCAGCTCCGCGACGGGCCAGCAGCAACGCGTGGGAGCGACCCAAGCCCCCGCCGGCTCCGGTGACGATGGCGACGCGATCCTGGAAATCGAACACGGGTGCTCCTTAGGGCCGGTTCCGGCCACGATAGCCAGCCGCCCCACAGCGTTAGCGTGAGCAGATGCGCCCCCAGCACCTCATCGCCGTCGCCACCGGAGTTGCCGGGCTCGTCGCCGGGTGGGCGATCGGCAACACCTTGGGCCGCCCTGGTGAAGTGGCCCTGGATCAGCTGACGACTAGCACACGGCCCGCCATCGAGCCGTCGACTCTGGGCAATCAGGTACGCGCTGTGCAGGGGTGGGAGCTCATCGTCGCTCGCGCCACCGAGGTCACCGCTGCAGGCGCCACCGCCGTCGAGACCTGGCAATCCGACTGGCAAACCCCGAGTGCCCGAGACACACCCGGGGAGCTGCGCCTGGTGGCGTGGAACTCGGACAGATCGCGCATAGGCGGCCTCGACACCGCGCCTCGGCCCGTCCTATACATCGGTCGTGGCGCCGCCATGGAACCCGTCGCAGTGGCGGTGACGTCGTTTGCCTGGCATGTGACCGATCCCAACGTGCTGGTGTGGACCGGAGACAGCGGCGACCTGTGGCGTTGGAGCCTCGAGTCGGACCCAGCGCTAGTCGCCTCACAACTGGGAGCAGGAGCCATGGTGGTTGCCGCCGCCGACTGGGGGTACGCCGTCATCCACGAGGGTGTCATGACCAAGCTCGGACCTGAAGGTGACGTACGCGACGGCACCGCAGCCCATCTCAGCCCCGGTTTCGGATTCCCTACCACCGGGCGGCCCATCGTGATCCTGGGTGAAGAAGGCACAGCCAGTGCGCTCCTCAACCCGCTCTCGGGGCAGCGGGTGGATCTCGACGCTGCCCCCAGCCACGCAATGGTCGCTCCTGACGGCTCGCGATACGCGGTGACTTCACCTGGGGGGCTCGGCAGGACACGCGTCCAGGTGCGCGACGAGGGAACCGTCGAGTTGGACATCACGATCCCCGATTCGGTGTTCCTCGATTGGCGAGGCAGTGTCATCGTGATGGCCCAGCTGCAAGAGGAGCCCGCCTCGGTGGGGACCGGCACCGTGCGGCCGCTGTACTTCCTCGACCTTGGCGCAAGCGCGGCCTTACGGGTCGAATACGACCCGGGATTCATCGCCGGCGCCGTGCTGAGGGAGCGTTGATGACGCAGGTGAAGCCTCTTCCACCCGCGCCGCGGCCCCGGCTCCCATCCCCCGGGCCGCGGTGGCGACTTGCCGTACTGACCGCGGTCGCCGGTCTGGCCATCGGCCTCCTGGCGGGAATCTCAATGTCGGAGGCGGATCTCGAATCTGGCGCTGAGACGACCCCGTCCGCAACTGAAGGAGGTACGACGGCGACGACCGAAGCCCGCGCCGCGGTTGCCCTCGAAGCTCGCGTGCCTGGATTCACGGGAACGCTGGCCTGGGTGGAGAGCCAAGTGCCCTTCACCGCCCTCACCTGGAATGCCGAGGATACGGCCGGCACCGCCTTCACCCTTCCCCCGAGAACCCGCGGCACCTCCTGGAACTCCGACGCCACCCGTGTGGCGGCCCTCGTGTCGGGTGAGGTCGTCGACTCCCTGTCGGTCCTGATTGACGGCGCGGTGAAGACGGTGGCCGTGGATGTCGTCGACTTCGCCTGGCACGGAACCGACCCAGATCAGATCGCCTGGATCGATGATGACAGCCGCGTCTGGACGGCAGCTGCGCCCGGCTTCGAACCGCAAGTCGCCTTCGGTGATTCCCGCATTCGTCACGTCATTGTTTGGGGGGATTGGGGATACGCATTCCA
This sequence comes from uncultured Acidimicrobiia bacterium, assembly GCA_964538725.1. Classification (GTDB taxonomy): domain Bacteria; phylum Actinomycetota; class Acidimicrobiia; order Spongiisociales; family JAOTWH01; genus CAZIEQ01. The sequence continues at coordinate 5,258 of CAZIEQ010000157.1, forward strand.
GCTCTTCGGCAGGTTTGACGATCCACGACCGGGATTCGTGCAGACACGGACAGGCGATAACCAAGTGCTCGGCAGGACGGACCGCTCCGTGGTCGCGGTGTCCAGAGATGGGGATGCCTTCATGTTGCGCCGCGATGACGGAGCTGTTGAGCTGACTCGGCGTGATTTCACCACCGTCGATGTGATTGAGTGGCCGATCCTCTCCAACGTCTCGTGGTCGCCTGTCGGCGAGGAGATCGCCGGCCTGGTCGATCGTGGCGGCAGCATCAACCTGGAGTTGCGCCGCGAGACCGCGGTGTTCGAGTACCGCCTCAGCGCCCTCGACGGCTACATCGCCGGATGGTCGGCAGACGGGCGTTTCGTTGCCATCGTCTCACCTTCGGTGATCCGCGAGGGCAAGCGGGGGCCGGGGGTGATCGTCGTCGACCTCGTCGACCGATCTACCCACGTGTTCGCGGTTGATGCCATGACCGCCGCCATCTGGTGATCAACCAACCTCGGTGCGGAGCTTGGGTGCCAGATCGCCCCGCCGTCCCACCGCCAGCTCGGACAGCCCGAGCCACGACGCGAGTGCCCCCAGTTGTCCGGCGGCGGCGGTCACCGTCACCGCAGCGTCGCCACCCTGCTCGGCATAGGCACCCAGCACGTGGAGAATGCCTGTCTTGCGATCCGCTTTGAGATCGAACCGGCCGACGAAACGGTCGCCAACCAGCAGCGGATACACGTAGTAGCCGTGGAGTCTCTGTGGAGCCGGCACGTAGATCTCAATGCGGTATCGGAACCCGAAGAGTCGCTCCAACCGGTCCCGGTTCCATACCATCGAGTCGAACGGGCTGATGAGGCCGGTCCCGGCGGCGCCACACCGCGCCGCGTGCGGGGCGGTGTGTGCGCGTGCGTGGTGTGTGTGCCGCGACTCCCGCTGGC
>CAZIEQ010000158.1:0-6163 GCA_964538725.1 uncultured Acidimicrobiia bacterium
ACGGGTGCTCTCTGCAGAGCGTCACACCGCGGTGCGGTGGGTCGCGGCGCTGTTGCGGGGGCGGCCAGTCCCTTGGGGGGGCCCTTCCTCGTCATGGAGGTGTGTGGATGGGGAGCAGAGACGACAGGCGCTCCGCGTCCCGGCGGCGTACACGACTGCCGCAGGGAGTCGAGGACCGGCTGCGGCGCGCTGCCGGCAAGGAGAATCGCGAGCAGGCGGTGACCCTGCTGGAAAACGCCGCCGAGGCCTTCAGCTCGGGGGATTACCAGTCCGCGGTTCGCAACGCAGAGAAGGTGAAGGCGGTGGCGGCGCGTGATGAGGCCGCCCGTGAGCTGCTGGCTTTGGCGCTGTATCGGATGGGCCGGTGGCGGCGGGCACTGTCGGAGCTGCGCCATCTACGCCGCATGTCGGGCGACCCTCTCCACGTGCCCGTTGAACTCGACTGTCTGCGTGCCCTCGGCAGAGGAGGAGACGTGGACCGCCTGTGGGAGGAGCTTGCCGACTGGGAACCGGCACCGGAGGTGCGCAAGGAGGCCGCGGTGGTGTATGCCTCCCATCTCCTCGACGAGGGACGGCCCCGGGAGGCGTGGAAGGTCATCGACCCGAAACGCCTTCCCCGCAAGGCGGGGGAATCGGATCTGCGGCAATGGTATGTGGCGGCTCGGGTCGCTCTCGAACTGGGTGACCGTGCCACCAGCCGCCAGCTCCTCGACGCCGTCAGCAATCGAGATCCTTCGCTGCCCGGGCTGGCCGAATTACGGGCGCGGCTCGAAACCGGCGACGGCTAACCTCTGGGCGGGAATGGGGTTCGTAGCCGCGCTGGCGCTTTCGATGACGGTGGGATTCTTCGCCCCCGGCGATGGTCCTGGGCCACCGCCTCCACCCGACCTGCGGTGGGGTTCCAGCGGTGACATGGTGGTGGAGCTTCAGCAGAGCCTGACAGATCTGGGCTTCCAACCCGGCGGCAGCGACCGCTTCGGATCGGCCACCCGCCAGGCGGTGCTCGCCTTCGAGAAATACCACGACCTACCCCGCGACGGCATCTTCCACGGGGAGTACTGGAGGCTTCTCGAGGAACAACCCCGGGTGCGGTGGCGTATGGAGCAGGACCGGGTCGAGGTCGATCTCGGCCGCCAGATCCTCTTCCTCATCGACGACAACCAGGTGGCCGCGGTGCTGCCGGTATCCAGCGGCACCGGCAGGCGCTACACCAACGAGCAGGGAACCACGGTCCGGGCCCGCACCCCTGAAGGCAAGTTCAGCTTCCTGTGGGAGTACGACGGCATGCGGGAGGCGTTCCTCGGTCAGATGTACCGTCCCTACTACTTCAAACGGGGCGGCTATGCGGTTCACGGCTCATCTTCAGTACCGGCCTACCCCGCCTCACACGGGTGCATCCGGGTACCCAACTGGGACATGGATTTCCTGCGTGAACACGTTGAGCTGGGGATGACCGTCTATGTGTATGGGGACCGCACCGCCGAGCCGCCGATCGTCGTCCCCAGCAGGCTCTCGGAGAAGGCCGCCACCGCCTGACATCCGGCTCTACGGTTGGCGTGTCCTCAGCCAGCGGTGGATCCCGGCAACCTGCATCGGCCAGTGGGTGTTCTTGTCGTACACCGCCAGCAGGTCGGCTGGAGCTCCCTCGGCGGCATATCCCGCCAGCACCCATTCCCGCAGTGCACGGGCCGCAGCCGGCTCCTCCATGTCACCGAGGCGCTCCACGAACTCGACCCAGCGCCACAGCCGGTCCTCGGCCTCGGCAAGCGTGCGCTGCGGGTCGCGGGGACCGAAATGGGCCAAACCGAGAAACCCCGGTTCCAGGCCCGCCATGCGTTTCATCTGGGTGGTGACCAGGTCGGGATCGAGGTCGGGCGGCGGTGTCACCGGTTGCACGATGTGCCCGTGGGGAAAGGCGATGCCCACCGCGTCACCGACGAAACAGCCGCCCGTCTCCTCTTCGAAGTAGACGACGTGGTGTTTGGCATGGCCGGGTGTGTACAGCACACGGATGGAACGTCCTCCGCCCAGCGGGATGCGGTCCCCTTCCTCCAGCACGAGGAGGCGGTCGGTTGCGATGGGTTCCATCGGGCCCCACAACATCTCCATTCCCCGCTCTCCGTATATGCGGGTGGCTGAGGTGATGAGACGTTTCGGGTCGGCGAGGTGGGATGCTCCTGCCGCATGCACCCCGATCTTCGCCTTCGGATAGCGACGGGCGAGATGACCGGCGCCGCCTGCATGGTCGAGATGAATGTGGGTGACCACGATCGCCGCCAGGTCGTCGATGCCCAGTTGATCCAAAGCGTCGACGAGATGGTGCAGCGTGACCGACGGTCCGCATTCGATCAGTACCCGCTGTGGACCGTCGAACAGGTAGCAGGCAAGGCGCTCCTCATCCTCATGCATGAGGGCGTCGATCATGTAGAGGTCGTGGCCCAGGTCGGTGACGGTCGGCGTCACGGTGCTCCCTCCACTTCGCCGCCAGCGGGCATTGTGCATGTCATCGACGGCGACGCTAGCCGACACCACCCCGGCATCTCAGTTCTGTCACCGCCGCCGGTTACACGTGGTGGACGCTCCCTCGGTGTCCCCAGTGGAGAAAGGAACTTCAGTGGATCTGAATCTGGTCGTGCTGGCGGGGAGGGTGGTGGCGCCTCCCGAAGCCCGCGAAACGACGTCGGGGGAGAGGATGGTGCGCTATCTGATCGCCACCCACAGAGACCGGCCTCCGGCGCGTCTCGACGTGATTCCGGTGACCTTGTGGAGCCCCGAGCGGAGCGGCGGTGACACGCTGCCGGCTGTGGGCGGACACGTCTGGGTGACGGGCAGTGTGCAGCGCCGCTTCCACGGCTCGGTGGCGGGGCGCGGAAGCGTCATCGAAGTCGTTGCCGGACAGATGACTTGCCGTCCCGAAGACGACGCTGCTGCCGAAACGGTGTAGCCGGGGCGGTGTCGCTACGCTGCTCGCCCTATGTCCTGGGTAGCGATTGCGGCACCGTCGCGGCCTGCCGCCGAAGCTGGAGGCGCCGTCGCCGAGGGCGGCGGCAACGCCGTCGACTGCGCGGCGGCGGCGGCTCTGGTTGCGCTCACGATGGATGTCGGGCTGGTTTCACCCACCGCGGGCGGTTTCGTCACCATGTGGCCTGCCGACGGCGCTCCGGTGGTGATCGACGCCAACGCCGAGATGCCCGGACGTGCCGTCGGTGGAGATCCCGCCTCGGCCCGTGAGATCTGGATGTCCTACGGCGGCGGTATGCATACCGTCGTCGGGTTCGGCTCGGTGGCGACTCCCGGAGCCTTCGCAGGGCTGGAGCGGGCGGTGACCCGCCACGGCAACGTGACGTGGCGCGACGTTGTGGAACCGGCCCGCCGCCACGCCGAGGCAGGCTTTCCGTTGCGGACTGTGTCACGGCGCTACCTGGAGCATTCGGGGGAACCCATCTACGGCTGGCACGAACCGTCACGCCGGCTGCTCTTCGGTCACGACGGGTTGCTGCTGCAGACGGGCGACCCTGTCGTCATCCCCAATCTGGGCGACACGCTGCAGCGCATCGGTCGCTTCGGAGCCGACGAGTTCTACACCGGCCGCATAGGGAAGGCTGTCGCCGACGCGGTCGTCGCCGGAGGTGGGAAGCTGTCCCGGGAGGATATGGCCGCATACCGGGCGGTGGACCGCGACCCGATCATGATCACGGTGGGAGGTTGGCGTGTCGCCACCAACCCGCCGCCGGCTCTGGGAGGCGCCGCGCTGGCGGCGATGGTGACGGGTTTGCAACACGACGACCCCGACCATTGGGTCGAGGTGCAGGCCGCTGTGCTGGGATACCGGCGCAGCGTGCTCGACGGCCTGGTGGACAACACCGCCGAGGTGGCCCGTCTTCTCGCCGCGGCGCGCCGGCAGCGGGTGGCCGACCTGCTGCAGTCGCCTTCGACGATCCACGTTTCGGCCGTCGACGACGCCGGGGATGCATGCGCGGTCACCCTGTCCGCCGGCTACGGGTCGGGGGCTCTGGTGGAGGACTGCGGCCTGTATTTGAACAATTCCCTCGGCGAGATCGAGTTGGGGAGCGACGGGTTCGCCGCCTGGAAGCCGGGGGACCGGCTGCCGTCCAACATGGCACCCACCGTCGGCCGCTGCGACGACGGCTCGGTGTTCGCCATCGGATCTCCCGGGGCGGCCCGGATAACGACTGCGCTGGCGCAGGTGATCGTCGCCGTCGTCGCCGGGGGAGTGGCGCTCGACGCCGCCGTGGAACTGCCCCGCATCCACGTCGACGACCCCGACGGTCCCGTCGTTGCCGCCGAGTCGGGGGTTGCCTTCCAAGGCGACTGGGATGTGCGCTGGTTCGACGAGCGCGACATGTATTTCGGCGGGGTGCAGGCGGCCGGCAGGTCGGCTGCGGGCGAGCCGGTGGTGGCGGCCGATTCACGACGCGGCGGAGGCACCGTCGTAGCCCGCCGCTGAGGCAACCCGGACCGCTTGTAGCCTCGCCGGTTGTGACCGGCTATCTCGAATTCACCCGGCTGGCTCTCGATCCGACGCGGCTTGCACTTTTGGGGATGGCAGCGACCGGCCCCGTCGATGTCGATGCGGCTGCACGGCGCCTTGGCATCGAGCGCCGAGCGGTGTTGCGGGCGCTGAGTCGCCTGCGGGCTGCCGCGCTGATCGACGACGACGGGTTGTTGAGTCGCCGCGCCCTGCGGGCGATCTCGCAGAGCCTCCCCAGACCGGCTCCGATGCTGGATTCAATCGGCGGCAGCGGCTGGACCGTGGACGAGCTGGAAACACTGAGGCGCTTCTTCTCCGGCGCCCGCTTGACGGCGCTTCCCTCCCACAGGGAGAAGCGGCGGGTCGTCATCGAGAGGCTGGCGCAGGAGTTCGAACCCGGTATGCGCTACACCGAGAAGGAAGTCAACTTCATCCTGCAGCGTTTCTGGCACGACCATGCCACCCTGCGCCGCTATCTGGTGGACGAGGGTTACCTCGATCGGGAGGGTGGCGAGTACCGGCGAAGCGGAGGGCGGCTGTGAGCAGCTGGGATGTGCTGCAGCGTCCCCGCTGGCTGTTGGGAGGGTTGATAGCCCTGGTGGCGGCGCTGTCTTTCATACGTCTCGGTGTGTGGCAGCTCGACCGCCTCGACCAGCGGCGCATGTCGAACGAGGTGCACACCGCTGCACTGGCGGCGCCGCCGCTGCGCCTGGCGACGCGGAGCGACATGGCCGGCGTCGGCGAATACCAGGCGGTGACGGCGGCAGGAACGTTCCACCCCGGGGACACCGTCATGTGGGTGGGCCGGTCCTTCCGCGGCGGACCGGGAACCGAGATTCTCACCCCGCTGACCCTCGACGACGGCAGCCTCCTTCTGGTCGACCGGGGGTGGATCCCTCTCGATGCAGCCGTCGTCGCGCCGCCGCAGGGACGGGTGGTCGTCGACGGTTGGATCCGGACCGGAGCAACATCGGGACGGGTGGGTGCGCCCGACCCCGACGCGGGTTTCCTCACCACCATCCGCCCCGACCTGGATGCGCTCGGTGAGGCTCTCAGCGTCGACCTGGGGGACAGGTTTGTGGTCGCTTCCGCCCTCGCCCCTGCGGACACCGCCGACATCCGTCTCGTCGACCCTCCCGACTTCGGGGAAGGCAATCATCTGTCCTACGCCATCCAATGGTTCCTCTTCGCCGTTGTGGTGGCCGTCGGGTTTCCCGCCTTGCTGCGTCACAACACACGGCACGGCTGATGAGCCTCAGGCGGGCTGGTCGTCTGCGACGGGGATGGCGAGGCCCGTTATCACCTCGGTGGCGGCCAGTTCGGTGAGTACATCCGGCTTCGTCTTGACCTTGAGCGAGCGGCTTCCACCACCGAGGATGACGAAGGGGCGTGTCATGACGGCGGCGTCGATGTAGATGTCGACGCCCTGTGGCAGGGCGAACGGGGTCACCCCGCCGATCATCATCCCGGTGATGTGCCGGGTCTGGTCGGCGGTGGCGAACGACAGCCGGCGTACCCCCATCAGCTTGCGCAGCGTCTTGTTGACGTCGAGGCGGGAATCGGCGAGCACGATGGCCGCGGCGTACAGCACCGGCTCCCCGGGGGCGGGCCCCCCGGTCGCGTGCTGCCAGAGGGGGGGGGGCGTGTGCGTGTGTGGGGTGCATGCCGCTT
>CAZIEQ010000159.1:0-6093 GCA_964538725.1 uncultured Acidimicrobiia bacterium
CCGGGTCCACTCTCTGGAGCAGTGGCCGGCGCAGGCAACACGGATCCCGCTGGCCCAGATCAAGACGTTCGACGACGAGTTCCGCGGCGGTTACGGCTACAACCAGCCGGCGTCCCCGCTGGCGGCGGTGGGGATGATGGCCTCAGCCACCGGCAGGACCGCAAGCAAGTACGTGGCGCGGCGGGAAACCCCGGTGTGGATTGCGGAGAACTGCACCCAGTGCATGGACTGCATAACCGCCTGTCCCGACACCGCCCTGCCCAACACCGCCCAGGACATGAGCACCGTTCTCGAAACGGCGGCAAAGGCATACGTGGTGGACCCCGAGCAACGCCGGTTGCTGCTGGGGGAGATGCCCGCCGTCGAGGAACGGGTACGAGCCCGGATGACGGCCGTCCTCGAAGAGAAGGGTTCCACCCATTTCAAAGACTTGCTCGACGAGGAGGTGGGCGCCCTCGGTGGCATCGACTCGGCCGCTCGCGACCAGTTCATGGAGCTGTTCGAGCGGGTTCCGTTTGCGTATCAGAAGTCGACGGCGACCTTCCGTACGCTGGAGCGGCGGGAAAAGGGAAGCGGCGGCCTGTTCGCCATCATGGTCTCCGACCTGTGCAAAGGCTGCGGCGAATGCGTCATGGAATGCCCATATGAGGCGCTGGAGATGGCCTCCGAGACCCCCGAGTTGAATGCCGACCATGTCAGCGGCACCAACTTCCTCGATCTGCTGCCCGACACGTCGGCGAAGTATCTGGGGCGTTTCGATCCCGACGACCCGGTCGGCTCCCAGGCCGCTCATCTGAAGAACCATCTCATGGTGCGACGCAACTACGAGGCTCTGGTCAGCGGCGACGGCGCATGCGCCGGATGCGGGGAGAAGAGTGTGCTGCACGCCGTCACCAGCCTCACCGAGGCTTACATGCGGCCGCTGTACCATGCCCGCGCCGACCGCCTGGAGATCAAAGCCGGCCGCTTGGAAGTGGACGGCGAGAAGATGCTCGCCGAATTGAAATCCGCCGACGGTAAGTCGTACGAGCTGCTGCGGCGGTCGGTCGCCCATCTGCTCATGGGCCTGGGTGGTGAGTCGGATGAGGACACTGCGGCCCGCATTGCCGCCAACGACGACTTCAGCGACGCCGCCATCGTTGAGGCTCTGGTGGCAACGATGCGCCAGGACGCCTTCAACCACCGCCAACTGCAGGCGATCGACGGGACGCTTCCCAACGGCATGTCGGTGATGGCGATGGGAGCCCACACCGGCTGCAACACCGTGTATGGGTCGACGCCTCCCAACAACCCTCATCCGTATCCGTGGATGAACTCCCTTTTCCAGGACGGTGCAACGGTGGCTTGGATTCTTGGTGAGAGCTTCATCAAGGACCATGCCCGCCGCTCGGTGATTCCCGAACGGCTGTGCGACCGGATCCTCGACGGGGCGGAGATGAGCGAGGCCGACTATTTCGGCCTGACCCACATGACCGACGCCATGATGACCGCCCGTGAGATCAGGGAGCTTCCCAAGGCGTGGGCCATCGGCGGCGATGGGGGGATGGGAGACATCGGCTTCCAGAACGTGTCCAAGGTCGTGTTGCAGAACCGTCCCAACGTCAAGCTGCTGATGCTGGACACACAGGTGTATTCCAACACCGGGGGGCAGAACTCGGATTCGACTCCGATGCTCGGCGGCGGCGACATGAACCAGTTCGGGCCGGCGTCGGAGGGAAAACTGACCGAGAAGAAGGGCGTCGCCGAGGCGTTCCTCGGCGGGCACGGATCGCCGTTCGTCGCTCAGGTGTCGATGGCAAACGTGGCCCAGTTCTACAAGGCGCTTCTGGAAGCCATCGACTATCGGGGCACCGCGTTCATCCAGTCGTTCACGACATGCCAGCCCGAACACGGTGTGGCGGACAACGTGTCGACGGTGCAGGCCAACCGGGCCCGGGACGCCCGCAGCATGCCCCAGTTCGTCTGCAACCCCTCCAAGGGTGAGACGTATCCCGAGACGCTGGACCTGGCGGGCAACCCCAACCGGGATCGGGACTGGGCGCGGATCACATCGAAAGCCACCGGCCGGGAGTACAACTACACGGTGGCCCATTGGGCGGCCACCGAAGCCCGGTTCCGCCGCCACTTCCGCGCAGTCGACAGCAGTGACGGGCTGATATCACTCGACGACATGCTGGTTGTAGTCACCCAGGACGACGTCACTCAGCGCCATGTGCTCGACCCCGAGCATCGCGCCTACGTACCCGACTTCGAGGTGTTCATCGAGACCGAAGATGCCGGCGGCAGAGTGGCCACACTGGCCATTTCCCGCCAACTGGTGCTCTTCTGTGTGGAACGCCGCAAGGCGTGGCGTCTGCTGCAAAGCCGGGCAGGGATCACCAGCCCCGACTATCAGGCGCAGAAGGCGGTGCTGACCGCGTTGGAGAGTGAGGATCTCAACGGCCACAGGCCGGTCGAGTTCGCCGGCGAGCGTTTCGCCGCAGAGCTGGAGGCACTCACCGCGGCCGGGTGAGACCCGCCCACCCTAGGGTTCGGGTGGCAGCGGGCCGGCGGGCCGGCTCCGCATCACCGTGTCGACGGCGACCGCCACTGCTACTGCGATGGCAACGCCGAGCAGAGCGCCGGCCACCACGTCGCTGAGCCAGTGCACCCGCAGGATGGTGCGGCTCATGGCCACTGCGATGACGAACGCGCCTGCGCACACCTCCCAGATGCGGCGGTGAGCCCCAGGAGGGACCAGCACGATGACCAGCGCAACCGCGGTGACCGCCGCCGCGGCCGAGTGGCCTGAGGGGAAGGCGGAACCGGAGGTGTCGACCATGCCTCCGAGGGGTCGAGGACGGTCGTAGAGCGCCTTGGACAAGGTGACCGCAACCTCTCCCAGGGCGATCGACACCACCCACACCGTCAGCAGAACCCCGCGGCGGGTGAACGCCAAATACGCTCCAACCACTCCCCACAGCGGCCAGGTGATCACCGAGCCGCCGACGACGTCGAGCACCTTGGCAACCGCGGTGAGGAATCCGGCTTCGGCATCGGCCATCACCTCCAGCCACCAGTCGTCGATGGGTTGCAGCAGGTCCCGGTCGATGGCCAGCAGAGTGAACACGGCGGCGGCGAAGGCCAACGTCACCGCAGCACAGGCCAGGGCCCGGCGACGGTCCTGGAACAAGGGCGAATGACGGTGGCGGGGCCGGCCCTGTTGGGCTGCCAACGATGCCCTCAACGGCGGAACCACGGCTCGGGGCGCCGTAGCTCGTGTTCGAGGAACTGGGCGAGGCCGACGGCCAGCAGCACATCTCCTATGGACAGCACCTGGCCGAGCCATCGCAGCGGGATGATGTCTGCGAGGAATATGAGGATGCTGGTGTCGTCGAGCAGCACGTGTTTGGCGTCGAGTTGCAGCGGCAGGCTGCCGCCCACCAGATCGACCGCCGCCGGCAGCACCGGCATGCCTCCGTTGATCGCGATGACGGCGAAATTGAGTGCCATACCCACCCCTGCCAGCGCCATACCGGGACGGGTTCGGTTGACATAGGCGAGCACCACAAGCGGCGCGTAGGAGGCGAGGATGAGACCGACGCCGACCGCACGGGACCAGGACCGCTCGTCGGGTAGCAACTCGGCGGCTATCTGCATGCTGAAGCCGGCAAACAGCAGCCACCACCATTGCAAGTCGATGTCGGCCAGGTGACGTAGCCGGCCCCCACGCACATAGGCGATCACGACCGCCAGGCCGAGCACGGTGGCCACCCACAGACCCATGGCGGGACGCTATCACGGGCTCCAGGAGGCCCCGGGGCACGGATGGCTATCGTCGCAGGCAGTCGACCGGAGGACCGCACACTGTTCCGCTATCAGGTGGATGGTCATCGCGCCACGCTGACCATTGACGATCCGGCTCGTCGCAACCCGCTATCCGCCGCGGTCATGGCGAAACTACGGACTGCCGTCGACGAGGCAGCCGCCGACACTCAGGTTCGGGTGCTGGTCTTCACCGGCGCCGGCGACAAGGCGTTCTCGGCAGGAGGCGACCTCTCAGGAGGGTTCGTCGACGATCCGCTCGCACGGCACAAGGCCAGAGGCGCTCTTGCCGCCACATTTCGTGCCATACGGCGGTGCGGCAAACCCACCGTCGCCAGGGTGAACGGGGCCGCTCTCGGTGGAGGCTTCGGATTGGCCGCAGTCTGCGACATCGTCATAGCCGCCGAGCACGCGCTCATGGGTACTCCAGAGATCGACCTTGCCTTGTGGCCGATGATGATCTCGGCGGTGCTGCGCGACATCGTGCCGCGACGGGCGTTGCTGGAGATGATGCTGACGGGCCGTCGCCTGACGGCAGTCGAAGCTCGCGACATGGGCATCGTATCGCGGGTAGTGGCCGCGTCGGATCTCGATGGCGCCGTCGATGACATCGTCGAGGTGCTCACCGCCAAAAGCCCTGTTGCTCTCAGGCTGGGCAGGGATGCCTACTACGCCATGTTGGGCATGGACTTCGACGCAGCCCTTGACCATCTCCAATCGGGCCTCACCGCGCTTGCGATGACCGACGACGCCACCGAAGGCGTCGCCGCCTTCGTCGAGAAGCGAAAGCCACGGTGGAGTGGAAGATGACATCGCCGTTGCGGGATTCCGCCCGTCGAAGGTGAAACGGAAGTAGCGAGGCGCCGATGGGGTTCTGTTGGGGAACCGACGACGCCACGGAGAGACATGGAACGATCAGATACGCCGAACCCGGCTTTCGGCCGGCCGGGGATCGAGCCTCGATGGACCAGCGGAGCCAAAGACGCCGTCGGCACTGCCCTGTCGGCCGGCAGTCACGTGTGGTTCAGCGTCGCCCGCGGCATTCTCACCGAGATCTACTGGCCGACCATCGACAGGCCTCAGGTACGGGATCTGCAGTTCCTCATCACCGACGGAGAAACCTTCTTCCACGACGAGCGGCGCCACACCGAATCCACCACTGAGATGATCGACGGTGACGCCTTGTCCTACCGGGTCACCAACACCGATCTCAGGGGCCGCTACCGGATCGTCAAAGAGATCATCGCCGATCCCGACCAGTCGGCCGTGCTGATTCGCACCACGGTGGAGGCAGACCCCGGGGTGCGGGTGTTCCTGCTTTGTGCCCCTCATCTGGACATCGGCGGGTGGGGCAACGACGGCCATGTGACCGCGGTGGGGGACACGACAGTGCTCACCGCCAGCAAAGGAGATACCTGGCTCGCCCTGGGTGCCTCCGTACCGCTGGCGAAGGCATCGGTGGGATATGTGGGCTTCAGCGACGGCTGGCAGGACCTGGCCGACGACTACGACATGAGCTGGCAGTTCAACACCGCCACTGAAGGCAACATTGCTCTCACCGCGGAGATCGACCTGTCCGCCGGTGCGGAGTTCACCGTCGCCGTCACCTTCTCAGACCGACGCCACGGCGCCATCACGGCGCTGCTGCAGGCTCTGGGACACTCCTTCGACGGCCTGGCGGCGAAATTCGTCCGTCAATGGCGGGATGGAGTCGCCGGCGCCCTGCCTCTGGAGAAGGCCTCCGGCGACGAGGGGGCGCTGTATCGCACCAGCCGCGCTCTGCTGCTGGCCCACGAGGACAAGCTGTATCCCGGAGCCCTCATCGCCTCGCTGTCCATCCCGTGGGGAGAGGCGAAGAGCGACACCGAGCTCGGCGGTTACCACCTCGTGTGGACCAGGGACATGGTCAACTCGGCAACAGGGCTGCTTGCCGTCGGAACCGGCGACGTCCCCATGCATGCCCTCATCTACCTGGCTGCTTCGCAACTGCCCGACGGCGGTTTCCACCAGAACTTCTGGGTCACCGGCAACCCGTACTGGACTGGGGTGCAGCTCGATGAGGTGGCTTTCCCCATCCTGCTGGCGTGGCGGCTGCACACGGCCGGGATGACGGGCAATTTCGACCCGTACGACATGGTGGTGAGAGCCGCCGGATACCTGGTGCGCAACGGGCCCGCCACTCCCCAGGAACGGTGGGAGGAAGTCGGCGGGTATTCGCCCTAGACGCTGGCGTCGAACAACGCTGCCGTGATACTCGCCAGTGCGTTCTGCACAGATACGGGAGGAAAT
>CAZIEQ010000160.1:0-6084 GCA_964538725.1 uncultured Acidimicrobiia bacterium
ACAGCGGGGGCGCGTGTGTGGGCGTTGCTGAGCGCGGCGCGCTGGCGCTGAGCACCGCAAAAACGGAAAGAAGTGTCACACCCCATCCATATCTTCACACTCATGAATACCTACACATCGGAGCGGGTGGAGATCCTCGACGGCACGGTGATGATCGACGGGCTGCGGGTCACAGAAGAAGCGGTCGTGGGGCTGGTGGCGGCCGAGCCGGATGAGGACAGGCCGGAGCTGGTGCGGCGCCTGTTGGCACTGGGAGCGCAGGGGGCCGTCACCATGGGGGTCGGCTTCGACGTGGACCGGGTCAGGGAGACCCTCACCGAGACGGCAGGCCGGGCAACCGGAGACGTCGGGCGGGCGTTGGCCGCCGGCGCCGAAGACGCCCTTACCGCATTGCAACGGTGCCTCGACCCGAATCTGACCGACTCTCTCACCGCGGTGGCGATTGGCCATGTCGCCGCCGAGCTCAGAAGCATCGTTTCCCAGCTCGACCTCGATGACCGCAACGGGGCGGCGGCACGCCTCGTTGAACAGCTCGAAGAGATGGGAGCCCCCGACGGGACATTGGCGCGCAGCCTGCAAGCGATGCTCGATCCCGCGGCCGCCGACTCACCGCTGCGCCGCATGGTCGAGGAGATCCGCCACGAAATGAACGAACTGCGGGAAATGTTCTCCCGCGACGAAGGCCGGTCCGAGGAAGCCGCCCGTGGCACCGCAAAGGGCTTCGAGTTCGAAGACAGAGTGGAGGCAGCGGTCAGGGAGGCTGCCGCCCACCTTGGAGGAGCCGTCGTGGAGCGCACCTCTCACACAGCCGGCACCCACGGCGAGCTCGTCGGCGATATCACCATCGAGACCGAGGCTGGCCGTGTCGTGGTCGAGGCGAAAGACAAACAGTCACTCTCTCTCACCGGGCGGGGCGGCGTCCTCGCCGAGCTCGACCGGGCAATGACCAACCGAAGAGCCACCTTTGCCGTGTGCGTCTCGGCGGGTCCCGCCTTTCCCATCGAAGTCGGCACATTCGGCATCTACGGCAACCGCGTCCTCGTCGTCGACGACGGTGAGGGCACGCTGCTGGAAGCCGCCATCCGCTGGGCAGTCGCCACCATGGGCTCGAAACAGCTGGATATGTCCCATGTCGACCGGGAGGCACTCGCCGAGGATCTGCAACGCATAGAGCAGCTGGCGAGGCGTATCTCGTCGGCAAAGCGGGCACTGACGGGAATCGCCGGTTCGGCAACTGCCCTCGGCAGCGAAATGGAGGAACTTCGGGTCGAGCTGTTGGAACATGTCCACGACGCTGCTCGCCGGTTGCGACCCAACGATCCTCCTGCGGTGCGCTCCGTCGCTTAGCCGATTCCCGCAAACAGATCATCCTCGGGTGGGGTTACCTCCACCCGCGACGCCAGCAGCACGAAGTCTTCGTGCGGATACACCTGGCGAACCACTTCTTCAGGGATGTGGAACCAGAATCCCTCCGGATCGACCTGAGTGGCATGGGCCCGCAAGGCGCCCCGAGCGGTGGACACGAAGTCGGAGACGTCTATCTGCGCGGTCGGCGCCTGGTGCTCACCTCCTCTTGATAGGAGACGCTCGGTGAATGGTGATTCCAATCCCCGCTCCACCATGGCGGTGTGCAACATCTCGATCCGCTCCCGCGTGAAGGTGGGGGCATACAGCTTGGAAACCTGCCATGGGCGACCGGCTTCGGGAAACCGAGTGCCGTCGGCAGCCGCATCGAATGCCGCGAGGCTCAGTTCGTGGACGAGAAGATGGTCGGGATGCGGATACCACTTGGAAGTGTCATAGCCCAACATGACCTCCGGCTGCTCATCGCGGATGATCCTCACCAACGGTTCCAGCACCGCAGCCGTCGGCTGGTTGACGAAAGCGTCCCCATGTCCGTTGTGTTCCGAGCCTGGCATTCCCGAATCTCGAAACCCGAGCATCTCGACACGGTGGTAACCGAGGATCTCCGTGGCGCGGGCCAGCTCCCGGCGCCTCACCGCCGCCAGATCCGCTTTCACTTCTGGATGGTCCATCGCGGGGTTGAGAATGTCCCCGGCCTCACCGCCGGTTGCCGTCACCAGGACACAGCGCACCCCGGCTGCTGCATAGCGGGCAACCGTGCCGGCGCCTTTGGAACTCTCATCATCGGGATGAGCGTGGAATGCGAGCAAGGTGCTGGACACGGTGGCGAGTATGCCGGATCGAACGGGGGCGTCGGCGCCGACGATCACGGAACAGCCTGCGGCGGCATGGTGTTCCCTCATTCCATGAGCATCGACATCGCTACTGCACTGCGGCAGGGTGGCATCACCGACATGACCACGGTGGGACGCAAGACGGGCCGTCGGCGCCGCATCGAGATCTACTTCCACAACCTCGACGGCGATCTCTACATCACGGGCAAACCGGGTAGGCGGGGCTGGTATGCCAACCTCCTCGACAACCCTCAGCTGACCCTGCACCTCAAGGAAGGCTTACAGGCCGACGTCGTCGCTTCGGCCGAGCCCGTGACCGACGGGCAGACGAGGCGTGCCGTGCTGTGGCGCCTGCTCACAGAGCGGTTCGACATCTCGGTTGGAAAAGCCGCCCAGATGCTGGACACGTGGGTGGCCGACTCTCCTCTGGTGAAGGTGACCCCGGCCGGGTAGGGCTCACCGGCGGTGAGTAGTCAGTGCAGCGGCGGCAGCCCCTTCGGGACATTCGTCGACAAGCGGGCAATGGCGACACCAGGGCCCGGCGGTGCGAGCCGGCTCGGTTTCACCGGCCCAACCGCGACGGAGCGTGTCGACCATCTCACCCACCCTGGCCGCGGTGGCTTCGACGTCGGCAACCGTGGGCCGCAGGGCGAAGCGTTCCCCGCTCGTCACCGACACAGCCTCCACACCGTCGGGCAGGTCTCCACGCTGCAGAGCCCACACCAGCGCATAGAACCCGAGCTGCTCCTCGGCGTCGCCGAGTCCGGCGCCGGTCTTCCAGTCCACCAACCGGCACCCGGGACCGAAGAGAGCATCGATCCGCCCCCGCAACGTCACTCCCGGCGCCGGCTGCGCCTCGACGTCGATCTCCGCGTCGACGAAGCCTTCATCACCGAGACGTTCGAATCGAGCCATCAGCGCCTGCACCTGAGCGATGACCGGCTGCAGGGCGCTGAGGCGGGCAAGTCCGGCCTCGTTCATCGACGTGTTGAGGCCCTGTCCGATCTCCTGCCGGCAGGCGGCGGCGAAGTCTCTGTCTGGTATGGGACCCGACTTCAACCTGCGGGCAAACATGCGATGTGCCAGCTGACCGGTGAAACCGCCGACGGTCGCCGGCGTGAACACCCCGCGGTAACGTCCGTTGCTCCTCTCGGGGCAACGCAGGTAATCGAGGTAGCCCGACGCCGAAACCGTCAGGTCCTCGCCGGGTGTCACCACGGGGAACACCACCATGGTGTGATCGTATCCGACGCCCTGATACCCGCTGAGCGTCGTTACACTGCTTGCGTTCCTGCCGACCACCCTCGCCGGAATGCCCCTGAAACTCCACCGCCGCAAGGCCTCCGATACGACGACGACTCGAGCTGAAGCCGAAGACCCGGCTTCGCTGCGAAGGCGCGTCCGCAGCGTGCTGGTGATAGCGGCGGCGGTGCCGGCTTTCATGGTGATCCTTGCCGCCGCGGCTTTCGGGGTGGATCGCTTCCTCTACCGGGGTGAAGTGCTGCGCAACGTCGCGGTGGCAGGTCAGAGCCTGGCGGGAATGACCGACGACCAGGCGCGGGCCGAGATCGGTCACATCGAAGAAGGATTCGCCGCCAGGGAGATCACTTTCATCGTCAACGGCACCGAGTTCCAGCTCCATCCTGGAGACATAGGGTTCGACATCGACGACGACGCCATCATCGACAAGGCGATGACCTACGGCCGCGGCGGCGGAGTCATCACACAATTCGGAAAGTGGTGGTCCCGCTTCTCCGACTCGAACGAACTAGGTCTGCCGATGTCGATCGATCCGATGCTGCTCAATGACACTCTGATCGCCTGGGAACGCCAGGCGATCACCGAGCTACCTTTCGAAGGCGACGTCCAGCTGGTGGGCACGACCTTCCGCGGCGCCCACCCCACCAGCGGGTTGGCCATCGACCGCGATGCCGCCGCTCAGATCATGTTCGATGTCGTCACCTCGGGCTCAGGCGGCTCGACGGAGCTCCCGCTGGTCGTTGTGGAGCCCCGCACGACGGCGGCCGATATAGACGGTTTCGTCGCCCAGGGCAACGCGCTGCTGGCGGGACCGGTCGTATTGGCGAGCGACGATCCCGACGTCGCGATCACTTTCGAACCCGAGCATCTGGCCGCCGCAGCCACCTACGGTTTCGCCGTAGGTGAGGACGGCCCGCGGTTCGACCTCGCCTTCGATGAGCAGGTCGTCGCCCAGCTCGTCGAGCCGGCCCGCGCCACTCTGGAGATACCACCGGTGGATGCCCAGTTCGTTGTCAACCCCGACGACACAGTCGACATGGTTCCGGGCCGCTCCGGCACTCTGGTGGATCCCACAGCCGTTACCGATGCCCTATGGACGGCGGCTCACACCCCGCAACGGGTCGGAGAGTTCCCTTTCGTCGAAGGCGCCGAACCGGATTTCACCACCGCAGAGGCCGAGGCGATGATGCCGATCGAGCTGCTTCCCAGTGGGCCCACCGAAGGCACGACCCATCACCGCGGCTGCTGCAACCGGGTCACCAACATTCACCTGATTGCCGATATCGTCGACGGCGCCGTCGTCTGGCCGGGTGATGAGTTCTCGGTGAACAAGTACGTCGGCCGCCGCACAACCGAGCGCGGCTTCCTGCTCGACGGCACCATCGTCGCCGGGGAGCTACAGGACACCGTGGGAGGCGGCGTAAGCCAATTCGCCACTACTTTCTACCAGCCGGTGTTCTGGGGTGGCTTCGAAGACATCGTCCACAAGCCGCATAGCTTCTACTTCTCCCGGTATCCCGAAGGCATCGAAGCCACTATCAGCTGGCCCACACCCAACCTGGTGTTCAAGAACAACACCGACGCGGTGGTCATCATCAAGACCGAATACACCGACACGTCGATAAGGGTCAAGTTCTTCGGCAATATCTCCGGCCGTGAGGTGGAAGGGATCGTGTCGTCGCGGTTCGCGTGGCGCGACCCCCAACCCAAATACGAACCCGACCCGACGGTGCCGCCGGGAACTGAAGTCATGGACGACGACGGCAGCAGAGGATGGTCGGTGAATGTGACCCGCAACGTCAGCTATCCCGACGGCCGCGTCGATTCGAGGGAGTGGACCGTGACGTATCGGGCGTGGCCGATAGTCATCCTGGTCCATCCGTGCAACCTTCCCGAAGACCACGATGAATACGACGAGAACGCTGTGTGCCCCGTCGTCATCCCCAGCTTCGTCGGCATGTCGTTCGTCGACGCGCAGGGCTTGGCGGCATCGCTCGGGTTGACGGTGACCCCTGGAGACCCGATTGAAGTGACCGCCGAGTCTGGCCTGGACGGCCTCATCGCCGCCCAGGACATCGAGGAAGGGGCGTTCGTCGACGAAGGTACGTCGGTCGTTGTTCGGGTGGGTTTCGTCGCCCCAGACGAGGGGGGCGGCGGCGGGGGCGGCTGACCGCGGCCGTCAACTCCCAGTGCTGTTGTAGAACACGAAGAACTCGCCGATCACCTCGGTGGCCAACCGCAGTGCAGCATCGTCCCAAGATACGGATCGCCGCACGGTCACCCCGTTTGATCCGACGAACACGTGGTCGACGTCACCGTCGGCTTCGAAGATTCGGGCCGCCAGCCGACCCGGGGATCCTCCGGCGTCGGCGGCGTCCTGGGGCGTCCCGGAGGCGGAGGCGTCCTGAGCGGTGGCGCTGCGGGCTGAGTCGGAAGTATTCTTAATATTTGTCACAAGAGGAGCAACCTGGCTGTCAACATTTTTCACTAACTTATGTATCTCCTTCAGTGCTTTTTCCGCAGCTTGTACACTGCCGATTAATTCAGGAGAGTTCAAAACCTTCTCGAGCCCTCCAACTGCGCTGGTTTATTTGTTAAGAAGCTCATCAGAGTGGATATAAGCAAG
>CAZIEQ010000161.1:0-6064 GCA_964538725.1 uncultured Acidimicrobiia bacterium
CGGCAGAAAGCAGCCTACCTGGAAAAACTCACCAGCGCCGAGTGGCTCGCCTCCTACTGCCTGACCCAACCCGCTTTCGGCCGCGACCCCGTGGGGGCCCCCCCCCCCCCCCCCCCCCGCGGAGGCGGCCCCCCGCCAGTCGGGCTGACGGTGGGCAGGGCGGCCGGCCTTCTCGCCGCTTTCGCCGTGACGGCCGCCGCTTGCACCGGGTCGGGGGCAAGCACCACTACGACGGCTGCCACGGTGTCCACCACCACCACCGTGCCGCCTGCGACCACCACCCCGGCCGTGCCGCCAACGACAACCACTACGCCGGCTGTGGAGCAAGGTGGCACTGTCGTGATCGGCTCCGACCAGGAGCCGCCGACGCTGAACCCGTTCCTCCCCGGGGGTGACGCACCGATAGTCCACGAGGTCGCAGCCGCCACCATGGCCCGCGTGTGGCAGATCGACGCCGCCACCCGGCAGCCGGTAGCTGTGATCGTCGAAGACCTGCCGTCGCTGCGCAACGGCGGCCTGCGGATCGCCGACGATGGGGGAGTGATCGTCCGCTACGACATCCGCGACGAGGCACAATGGGCCGACGGCACCCCGATTTCCGGCGACGATTTCCTGTTCACCTACCAGACCGTGATGAACCCTGCCCTTCCCACCGACAGGACCGGCTTCGACACCATCGACCCCGATGCCATAGTGGTCAACCCGAAGTCGTTCATATTCAAGATGGCCGCTCCTACCCCCGATGCTGCCACCGTGTTCCGGTACATCATCCCCAAGCACGACGTGGAGGGGAGCGACTTCACCGCCGACTGGAACGACGCCATGTGGGTCTCAGGCGGGCCGTTCCGATTCCAAGAGTGGAATACGGGAGACAGCCTCACCCTGGTCCGCAACGGCGCCTACTGGGAGTCGGACCCGGCCACCGGTCAGCAGCTCCCATATCTCGACGAAGTGGGGTTCCGTTTCATACCGGAAACGGCGAGCCTCATCGAAGCCCTCCAAACCGGCGAGGTGCAGACGGCGCGGGTGCCTCATGCCGATGACCTGCTGGGAGC
Source organism: uncultured Acidimicrobiia bacterium (assembly GCA_964538725.1). Taxonomy (GTDB): domain Bacteria; phylum Actinomycetota; class Acidimicrobiia; order Spongiisociales; family JAOTWH01; genus CAZIEQ01. The sequence goes on from CAZIEQ010000161.1 coordinate 1,056, forward strand.
ACTCGCCGCCACGCCTGCCGTTGTCAGCCAACGGGCCGCGAGCACCATCTACTCCTATTTGCTGTTCCACTTCGGGGGCATCAACAGCCAGCACCGTCCGCAGACCCCGCATCCCGATGTCATGTCCTCCTGGTTCTTCCGCGCCGCGATGGCGCACTCCGTCGACAGGGAAGCATTGGCTGCCGCCTGGGGTGACGCACTCCCCATCACAGGCCTCCTCGAGGTGGCGGCGCCGGCATGGGGCACCCCGGGGTGGTCGGCGTACGCCTTCGACCCGGAGGAGGCACGTCGGCTCATCGGGCAAGGCTGCGAGTTCGCCGGACGAGACTGTCGCCGCGATCCACCTCAGCTGAACCTGTTCACATTCAGCAACAACCCGCGCCGTGTTGCAGTGGCACGAGCACTCGAGTCCATGTTGGACGACGCGGGATTCGCGGTGACCTTGACAGAGTTCTCCGCCGAAACTTTCTTCGGCTACTCCTTCTGTGACGAGGTATACGACGTGGCCCTGGGCGGTACCATCAACGAGCCCACCGCCGGTGGGCTGGTGGCGCAAATCGCAGCATGGGACCCGGCAGCACCGTGTCCCGATGGCGGCAACTTCGCCAAGTGGGGGACGACCGACTCCTTTGACACCGGCCGGACGGCACAGCGATACTTCCGATTTCTCGACGAGATGAGACATACCGCCGACCCGGTTTCTTTCCACGATCTGGCCGCCGCCGCGGAAGCCCTCCTCGCCGATCACGTAGTCCTGGTTCCCCTCTACGCCCGTCCCAGCTATGCCGCCTCTCGGCCCGGGGAGCTGTCCGGATTCGTGCACAACCCCTTCGGTGTCGACACTTGGAACGTCGCCCATTGGTTCCGGCCCGACCTCTAGTTTGGGACCGTGACCGACCTCCGCGCCGCCGCCAAAGACTGGCTTGCCCACGATCCGGATGCCGAAACCAGGGCAGAGCTGCAACAGATCGTCGATTCCGGTGACGAGCAAGCCCTGCTGCAGAGAGTCGACGGCGCCCTCATGTTCGGCACCGCCGGCATCCGCGCCGAGGTCGGCGCCGGGCCGCTGCGGATGAACCGGGCGGTGATCCGCCGCACCACGTGGGGTGTCGCCCGCCACCTGCGCGACCACGCCGACACACCCCACGTCGTCGTGGGGCGGGACGCCCGCCTCTCGTCGCAGGACTTCTTCGATGAGACAGTCGCCGTCCTCGGCGCCATGGGATGTGCAGTGACTGCCTTCCCCGACCCGGTGCCCACTCCGCTGGTGGCGTTCACCGCCCGTGAGTTGGCCGCCGACGCCGCCGTCGTCATCACCGCCAGCCACAACCCGCCTGCCGACAACGGCTACAAGGTGTATGCCTCCAACGCGGTGCAGATCGTTCCCCCCACCGACGCCGACATCGCCGCTGCCATCGCCGCCGCTCCTCCCGCCGACCGGGTGCCCACGTCGGACGCCGGCTGGGCGACGGTTCCCGCCGACATCACCGACCGCTACACCGCAGCCGTCCTCGAGAGCAGGCTTCCCGGCTGCGAAGGGTCGGACCTCGCCGTCGTCTACACCCCACTGCACGGGGTAGGAGGAGACCTGTTCGAACACGTGCTCGCCGCAGGTGGGCATACGGGGATAAGAACGGTGGCAGCCCAGAGGCAGCCCGACGGCAGGTTCCCCACCGTGGCGTTCCCCAATCCCGAAGAGCCGGGGGCGCTCGACCTGGCGCTGCGGATGGCAGACGAAACCGGCGCCGACCTGGTGGTGGCCAACGACCCCGACGCCGACCGGCTGGCGGTCGCCGTCCCCGATGCATCGGGACGCTGGGTAAAGCTCACCGGCAACCAGATCGGTCTGCTGCTCGGCGACGCCCTGCTCGCCGCCGCGCCGAAGGGTCGTACCTCCTTGTACGTCAGCAGCATTGTGTCCACCCCTGCCGCCGGGCGGGTTGCCGCCGCCCACGGAGCCCGCTGGGAGGTGACCCTCACCGGGTTCAAGTGGATCTGGAACGCGGTACTCGACCTGGAAGCCTCCGGCGTGGGCACCTTCCGTCTCGGTTTCGAAGAGGCGCTCGGGTTCTCCGTCTCCCCGGCGGTGCGAGACAAGGACGGCATCAGCGCCGGCCTGGTGCTGGTGGACCTGGCGTCGCAGGCGGCTGCCACCGGCAAGACGCTGCTGGATCTGCTCGACGACCTTTCACTTCGACACGGCATGTGGGTGAGCCGGCCCCGCAGCCTCACCCTCAGCGGTGAGGGCGGCGCCCGTCGTTTGGCGGCCGCCATGGATGCCGCCGGCTCCTACCATCCGCAGCGGCTGGGAGGTATGGAGGTCACCGGCGTCACCGACTACCGCCGGGGCGGGGAGGATCGTCCCCGCTGGCTGCCCGACGCGCCTCTGGTGGTATGGGACCTGGGGGACCGGGGCCGGGTCGTATTGCGGCCGTCTGGCACCGAGCCCAAGCTGAAGGTGTACGCCGACGTCGTGGGCGAGGACGTGGATCCGGACCAACGGTCGGCGGCCGGCATCGCCGCCGCAGTCGGCGACGACCTCCTCAGCGCCTTACACCTCACCCACTAGACATGGTAGAAACTGTCAGGAAAGACTTGCGCCCCTTCCCGCCGCCGTCCATACTTCCCGCCGCACCCCGAGGGTCTTCGGGGCGCAGCCGCAAACCTGCACAACCGAGGTTGGCCAAGAGCCCGCGTCGTCTGACGGGTTCGCGGCTCTGAAAAGGGGTCCCTCTCTTGTTCGATGGCATCATCATTGTCATCCACGTCCTCGTCTCACTTGGCCTCATCGCCCAGATCCTGCTTCACGCCGGCCGGGGTGGAGGGCTGTCCGACATGTTCGGCGGTGGGATGGGACCGGCGTTCAGCGGCTCGACGGTCGTCGAGCGCAATCTGGACCGGATCACCGTGGTGACTGCTCTCGTGTTCACCGCGACGACCATGGTGTTGTCGTGGCGCCTCTCCTGAGGCCGGTGAGGGACACCGTTGACCTATAACCAAGGAGGAAAGCTTGAAGCGACTGTGGCGTAGCCGCACGCTCAGCATCATTGCCGTCGCGATGGCATTTGCGCTCATCGCCGCCGCCTGTGGCGACGACGAGGGCGAACCCACCACGACGACCGCTCCGCCGGGGACGTCGGCAACGACGACGACCACGGAAGCGGTGACCACCACAACCTCCACCACCACCACCACGACCACCACCACCGAGGCTTTCACGAAGCCTTACGGTGGTGAGGCGATCGTTGCCAACGATCAGGAGCCGCCGACCCTGAACTCATACCTTCCGGGCGGTGACAACTTCATCGTGGCAATCGTCGGTAACGCCTACTGGACCGGTGTCCAGGACATCGACGGGTTCACTCTCGAGTTGTTCCCTGAGGTTGTTACCGAGTTGCCGACTGTGGCCAATGGTGGTGTCTCCATCAACGACGACGGCAGCATGACCATCCGTTACCAGATCCGCGACGAGGCGAACTGGGCGGATGGGACCCCGATCTCTGGTGATGACTTCTTGTTCACCTACCAGACGATCATGGATCCAGATCTGCCGATCGACAGGACTATCTACGAGGACATCGATCCTGATTCCGTCGTTGCCGGTCCGAAGACGTTCGAGTACACCTTGACGGTGCCCACGGTGCAGTCCGAATTGATTTTCGGCACCTTGATCCCCAAGCACGATGTGGAGGGTTCAGACTTCGTCAACGACTGGAACGACAAGATGTGGGTGTCGGGTGGTCCGTTCTCGTTCGACACATGGCAGAAGGGCGAATTCATTCGTCTGGTCCGCAACGACAACTACTGGAAGACCGACCCGGAGACGGGTCAGCAGCTTCCTTATCTCGACAGCGTGACCTTCCGGTTCATCCCGGAGACCGCATCCCTGATCAATGCTTTCAAGGCACGTGAGATCGACATGATCAACCCGCCGCCTTCGATCGAGACGATCGAGGACTTGCAGACTCTGGAATCAGATGGGGCGGTTGTCGAGGTGCTGTCGGGTCCGATCTGGGAGCATCTCAACTTCCAGTTCGGCGACCACCGGTTGGTGCGGAACCCGGATTCGATGAACGACCAGCTGCTGTATCGCCAGGCGGTGGCGCATGCCATCGACAAGACCAAGATCGTCGACGAGATCCTGGCTGGCCAGGTAGAGCCGCTGGACTCTTTCGTCGAGGCTTTCAGCCCGACGCTGTCCGGTCTCAACTGGCAGCAGTACGACTACAACCCGGACACGGCCAAGGGCCTCTTGGACCAGCTGTGCACCGAGTTGGGGCGTGACTGTGCGGCCAACCCGATCAAGACGATCTTCTCGACGACGTCGAACAACGACGCTCGTGTCACCCTGTCCCAGCTGTTCATCAACATGTTCACCGATGTGGGCATCGACTATGAGGCCCAGCTGGAGGACAGCTCGCTGTTCTTCGGTGAAACGCTGGACTTTGGCAACTGGGATCTCGGTGAGTGGGCATGGGTCGGGACTCCCGGCTTTGCCGGCCTGGTTTCGATCTTCGATGTGTTCGACCCCGAGGCCCCGCCGCCGGACGGCGCCAACTTCTACCGCTGGGGCACCCCCGCGGTCGAAGGCGCCGACCCGGAGGGCTTCAACCAGGGACCATCGTCGGTCATCGACGCCAACACGGCCCGGTTCGCCGAGCTGCGTGACCTGATGAACGCGACCGTCGACGTCGACGAGCTGACCGGATACATCCAGGAGGCAGAAGCCATCCTGGCCGACCAGACCGTCATCATCCCGCTGTATGCACGCCTCGACCCCGGGGCGGTGTGGGCAGACGAGATCGCCGGCTACAAGCACAACCCGTCTCAGGCCGGTGACACCTGGAATATGGAGGACTGGTACCGGGCCGACCTGTAGGTCGAACCGAGCCATTCGCAGAACGGGGCCCGCAGTGCGGGCCCCGTTCTCCTTTCCTCACCGCGCACGGCGGAGGGGGGGGCCGGGGGGGGGGTGGGGGGGGCCGCGGGGGCCCGGGCGGGGGGCTGGG
>CAZIEQ010000162.1:0-6018 GCA_964538725.1 uncultured Acidimicrobiia bacterium
AACGCCTTCGCCATCGAAACGGTCTTGGTGGCGTCCTCTCCCTGTTCCATCTCCCACGCGGTGTGATAGACGAGGTGGCGCCCCGCCTCCACCTTGGCCTGCAGCATCGCCATCCGCTGGCGGATACCCCCCAGCTCGAACAGCGGGTTGCCGAAAGCGTGCCGCTGCTGGGTGTACTCCAAAGTGAGCCGGACGGCTTCCTGAGCCTCGCCCATCGCCTGGGCGGCAAGGGCAAGACGTTCATTCTGAAAGTTCTTCATGATCGAGTAGAAGCCTGCGTTCACCTCCCCGAGAAGATTCTCGGCTGGGATCCAGCAGTCGTCGAACGCCAGCTCACCGGTGTCGGAACAGCGCCAGCCGTACTTACGCAGCGGCCGGCTCACCTCGAAACCGGGGGTTCCCTTCTCCACGATGAACATGGAGATACCGGCAGAGCCGGCATCCGGATCCGTCTTGGCGGCGACGAAGAGCAGATCGCCGTGGACTCCGTTGGTGATGAAGATCTTCGACCCGTTGATCCGCCACCCGTCACCGTCCCGCACCGCCCGTGTCCTGATACCGGCCACATCGGATCCGGCGTCGGGTTCGGTGACCGCGATGGCGGTAATCGTCTCCCCCGACAGGATCCCCGGCATGTACTTGGCGATCTGGCGGGGAGATCCGGCGTGGCGAAGATGCGGCGACGCCATGTCGGTGTGTACCAGGACAGTTGCGCCGAAACCCCCGAATGTGGAACGACCCACCTCTTCGGCGAACACTGCCGACGCCAGCGCTCCCAGACCGACGCCGCCATGTTCCTCAGGGACTCTCAGCCCGAAGAAGCCGATGTCTCCCATCTTGCGGAGCACCCGGCGGGGGACGGCCCCGTCCTCCTCCCACCGTTCACCGTGAGGCCGCACCTCTTCGTTCACGAAGCGACGCGTCTGGTCGCGGATAGCCGTCAGATCGTCGTCGAGGTAGATGCTCTCCACGGCTACACCCCTTTGGTCGCCCCGATTGTTGCAGAGAGAATCAAGCCTCGGATTCCAGTTCGAGGGCCGCGGAGTTCATGCAGTAGCGCAGCCCGCTGGGGTCGGGCCCATCGTCGAACACATGGCCGAGATGGCCGCCGCAACCTGCACAGCGGACCTCGGTGCGTGCCATGCCGGTGCTGCGGTCCTCATGCAGCGTGACGGCGGCAGCGTCGACGGGAGCATGGAAGCTGGGCCAGCCGGTTCCCGAGTCGTATTTGGTGTCCGATGAGAACAGGACACTGCCGCAGCCTGCACAACGGTAGATGCCTGCAGCCTTCTCATCCCAGTAGGCACCGGTGAACGGCCGTTCGGTGCCGGCCTCGCGAAGGACGTGGTAGCGGTCGCCGTCGAGACGCTGCCGCCATTCCTCATCCGTCGCAGGGAGTGTGATGTCGTCACTCATGGTGTCTCCTTGGTCGCTGACCTCAACAGGGCGCCGCGCCGGCCTGTTCCGCGCCATCTCACAGCCCGGGTCTGGTCACCATCGCCCATACGACGAAGAACAGCACTGCCAGGTCGATCCACGAAACCGTCATGATCCTCGACATGCGGGTGGTGACCGCCGCAGCCCCCGGCCCTTCAGCATCCACTTCGGCGGCGAGCTTCTTCAACTGGGGACCGAAGAAACCCATCCCGGTGGCGGCCCCCCAGGCGATGCCGAGAAACCCGATGCTGATCCAGGTGTCGCCCCAGTCGAAATGGCCGATCCGGCTCACCAGCCACGAACCTGTAGCCAAAGCCACGATGGCCGCCGGTGTATACACGGCACGCCCCAGGAACCGGCCCACAAGGGCGGTGTTCCTCATCGTGGCCCTGTCCCCCGACGCCGCCAGCCGCAGCGACATCACGATGAGCGTCACCGAGCCGCCAACCCAGATCATGGCGGCCAGGATGTGAATGAGCGCCAGCCACTTGTCGAACGTTTGCATGTTGTTTCCCCTTTGCAGCCGGAGCCGGGCACCGCTCCGACGGTCACTCGTCCAGCAGTATCACCGGTTCGTGGTAGTAGCGGATACCGCCGTGTGAGCTGCGGTCCCGCAGCAGGTCCCGCAGACCACGGTTCCGCTCTTCGATCTTCGCCGATCCGCCCAACAGGTCGAGAGGTGCGTTGAGCCGCAGGATGCGCCCGGGAATCACGAAACGGGTGATTCCCGCCGGCAATGTCCGTCCCGAACGGACGATCTGCATGATCTGGCCGATGGTCAACTCGGGGAACGACACCACCGCGGCCAGGTCGGGAAACTCGTGTTGCAGCCGCACAATGTCGGTCTCGATGGTCCGTTCCACCTCGCCGGCTTCGATATAGGCCTGGGTGAACCGGTTGAGGGATGCGAACCGGGGACCGCCGGGGTCGACGTGAACCAGGTAGGTGCCACCGGCACGGAGGCGAAACTGCGCCGCCGCCCCCAGTTCCACCATCTCCTCGTCGGCCTGTTCAGGTGCCACCGGATCCATGTGCACGCCGGGGACGTCCTGCACCGCAGCCAGCAGCTCGTCGGGTTCGATGCCGGCAACGACATGGCGCCACATCACCATGTCGAGCCCGTCTTCAGGGGTCGCCACCTGCACCAGTGAATAGTCGAAGCCGAGCTGGCGCAGCGCCGCGGTGCGGGTCGCCCCGTCCAGCACGATGTATCCGTGGTCACCGACCAGCGTCACGACGGGAGGGTTGATCAGCACACCGTCACTGTCGAGACGGCGCGCCAGACGGTCGACACGTTTGCGGTCGACCAGTTCGTGGGGATATACCTGGTCGATGGGGACGATCCGCAGCGGGAGCACCGCGTGCAGCGCCTCCACATCCAACATGTCGAGCAGCTTCTCCGCCACCGTGGTCGCTGCGTCCCGCTGGGCGTCTACGGTGGATGCGGCCAGATGGGGGGTCGCGATCACTTTGGGATGGCGTGCCAGCGGGCTGTCCACCACCGGCTCCACGGCGAACACGTCCAGGGCGGCCCCGGCGATCCACCCTTCTTCGATGGCCTGCAACAGGCCATCCCCGTCGACGACGCTCCCCCTGGCGGCGTTCACCACATACGCCGTCGGGCGCATCTTGCGCAGTTCGGGGACCCCTATCAGATGATCGGTGTCGGCCAGGCCGGGAACGTGGATGCTGAGGTAATCGCTGCGAGCCAGCAGATCGTCGAGGTCGACGGTTTCCACTCCCGCCTCGAGGTTCAACTCGGGAGTGGCGATGATGTCGTTGACTATCACCTGCATTTCGAACGCCTGCGCCCGCTTCGCCACCTCGCGGCCGATGCGGCCGAAGCCGATGATCCCCAACGTCTTGCCGGCGAGGCCGTGGCCCATCAGCCTGCGCTTCTCCCACTTGCCTTCCTTCATCGAATGGTCGGCGGCGGGAATGTGGCGGGCGAGGGCGAGGATGAGGCCCATCGTGTGCTCGGCAACGGCAAGGGTGTTGGCCGACGGTGCGTTGACGACCTCCACTCCGGCTCGTTGCGCCGCCACGACGTCGATGGTGTCCAAACCGGCACCGGCACGGGCGATCACCTTCAACCTGGTGGCGGCTTCGATGATCCCCGCGGTGATCGCGGTGGCGCTGCGCACCACCAGAGCGTCGTAGCCGGCGACGGTTTCGGTCAGCTCCTCCTCGCTGAGGCCGGTGCGCACGTCGACGTCGCAGACCCGGCGCAGCATGTCGATTCCCACCTGGGCGATGGAGTCGCAAACAAGAATCCGGGGCCTGTTGTTGGTCATTTCTCTATCCACTGCATCTATAACAGGCTAGGCGCGAAGAAGACCCGGAGATACTTCGGACGAATCCGCCGCGAGAGGACTAGCTCGCGGATCTCCGGGTCCCGGTGGTCCGAGTTGGAGTCGCTACCTTCCCCGGTGGGGAACAGCCACTCCTAGTGGCCGTTCAGCGCTCGGCCACCTCCGGTGTCCTCTGAATACTGTTCACTAACGGACCACCTCCTTTCTCCAGTGGTTCCATGATGGCACGTTTCGCAGCGTCGAGGGGCACAAATCCACCCGCCCGGTGCCACCGGGACGGCTAGCTTGCGGTCGATGAAGCACCCCGCCAGCCTGGAATTCACCGACGACCCGGCGGCCAACCGGCTGCTCGCCGCCAACCCGCTGGCTCTGTTGATCGGCATGCTGCTGGACCAGCAGATCACCATGGAGAAGGCTTTCCGCGGCCCCTACGACCTCCAGGAACGTCTCGGTGTGCCCCTCGACGCCGCCACACTGGCCGCCATGCCGCTGGAGACGGTGCAGGCTGCCTTCGGACAGCGGCCGGCGTTGCATCGTTTCCCCAAGTCGATGGCGGGGCGCACTCATGCCCTCTGCACCTACATCAGCGAGCACTACGGCGGATCGCCGCAAACCATCTGGGAGCAGGCTGCCGACGCTGCGGACCTGGTGAAACGGCTGCAGCAGCTCCCCGGATTCGGTGAGGAGAAGTCGCGCATCTTCGTCGGGGTGCTCGGCAAGCGCCTCGGCGTCAGGCCGCAAGGTTGGACCGAGACGGCAGCCGACTGGGCATCCATCGCCGACGTCGCCCACCTGGAGGACATCGAGACGATCCGCGTCGCGAAGCGGGCGAAGAGAAAAGGCCAGGGCTAGGCGGTCCGCCGCCACCGTGCCTACAGGTCGGCGACGGTCTCCTCGATGAGGAAATCGACGACGGCCTCGACCGCCTCCTGATTGTCGGCCCCGGCGGCAAGGGCGGCGTCGTAGACCGCCACCTGGCGGTCGGAGCTGGTGCCCCGCCCGATGATGGTGCGGGCGTGCAGAACTTCGTCGACGCAGCCGAACTCTTCGGCGTCGGGCATCACCAACTCGATCATCTCCTCCAGCAGGTCGGCATAGGGGACCAGCACTCCTTTGCCGTAATCCACCAGGCTGTTGTTGATCCCGTAGCGCTGCGCCCGCCAGATGTTCTCGTTGACCAGCATGTTGGCGTAGGTCCTCCACCGCTGGTTGCCCAGCCGGCGCCGGTACAGCATCCGCAGCACACACAGGTAGATGGCGGCCAGGCAGATGGCGTCGTCGAGGGAGGTGCACAGGTCGAAGACCCGGCATTCCAATGTCGGGTAGCGGGCCGAGGGTCGAATGTCCCACCACATGCGGGTGGCGTCTTCGATGAGCCCTGCCTCGACGAGGACATTGACATGCCGCTGGTATTCCCCCCATGAGGTGAAATGCTCCGGCAGCCCGGTGCGGGGCAGCGAACGGAAGACGGTGGTGCGATACGAGGCCAGCCCGGTGTTGTCACCGACCCAGAACGGTGACGACGTCGACAGGGCCAGCAGATGCGGCAGGAAATACACCACCTGGTTCATCAGGTCGATGCGGAGATCCTCATCGGCGATCTCAACATGGACATGCATACCCGAGATGAGCAGCCGCCGTGCCACGGTCTGCAGGCTGCGCACCAGATCGTTGTAGCGCTCCTTGTCGGTGTGGAGCTGCTCCGACCAGCGGGCAAAAGGGTGTGTCGACGCTGCGATCGGCGCCATCGCGTAGCGGCCGGCTACTTCGGCCACCGCCGAACGGAGACGTGTCAGGTCGGCGCGGGCTCCCTGCACGGTGTCACAGACACGGGTCCCCACTTCGATCTGCGACCTGAGAAACTCCGGGCTCACCTGACCCTCGAGAAGCTCCTCGCATTCCTGCATCATCGTCGGCGGCGGATCGGAGACGAGATCGCGTGTCTCCGTGTCGACGAGAAGGTATTCCTCCTCGATCCCGATGGTGAACCTGGGCCGCGGTATCGTCACTGCCCCTCCCGCGAGCGAGCCGCAGCGACCATACCCCTAGAGCGCATATGACATCAGACATAGAACAGGTGGTCCGCAACCGCGTCGCCTCCTTCGGCGACCGCTGCGAGCTGCTGCCATGCGACCCTGCGTATGCCGACACGGCGGAATTCTGCACCCACTACGGCTACGACCCCCACGACTCGGCCAACACGATCCTGGTTGCCAGCCGCCGCGCGCCGGCGCTCTAACGCGCGCACCTCCGGCGCGGCGTGGTCGGC